>CAYWUN010000100.1:4655-10873 GCA_964461315.1 uncultured Aestuarium sp. | reverse complement strand
ATATCCCAGAAAAGGCCCGTCATGAGGCAAAGCGCATCACGCGATACAGTCTTCATTATGTGCTCGTTCGGTGCGTGTTGCGAGCAGCCGCGATAGGAATGTGGCACCCAGATGGTTGGCAGTTCGAGGATATCAGCGAAGACTTCGTTCGGGAGCGAGCCTGCCAGATTGGGAAGGATGTGGGGTATTTTTCCGGAGGTTTCTTCAAGCGAACGGGCGACAAACCTGACCCAAGGGTGGTCGGGGGAAAGGCGCGTGGCTTCAAAAAACGCGCGTTCATGTAGGGCGATCTCGACGACTTCGAACCCCTTTTCGTCAAGGTGATGACGCAGGGCGGGGACAATATCACCCAACCTAGTGCCGACGACGAAGCGGAGTTGGCAAGCGGCTTTCGCATAGCCTGAAATCGCATTGACCGGTGCCTCAGGTACACCGCTTTTCATGGCAAGGACTGCGAAACTGTTCCAGCCGAAAACACGTTCGGCGGGGGTCAGGCTTTCTTCACCCCATGCCGCGTCAATCTCGGGTCCGCCGTCGCTGTTGATCGGTAGGTCGCGCAAGGCGGCGCGGATGTCGTCGGTCAAACTATCTGGCCGCCATTCGGGGATTAGGATCTGGCCCCGCTTATCGGTGATTGTCGCAAGGGCTTGCGCGAGGATCATCGCGGGATCGGCGAGCAGACCGCCCCAGTTGCCAGAGTGATGCGCACCCTCTCTCAAATCCACGATCAGATCGAAAGCAATGCCGCCCCGCGCGCCCATGAACATCGTCGGCGTATCAGATTGCAGACGAGGTCCGTCGGAAGCAATCAGCACATCGGCAGACAGCTGGTGTTTGTGAACGGCGCAAAACTCGGAAAGGCCAGGCGAACCCGTCTCCTCGCCCATCTCGATGAGGAAGCGGATGTTGAAGCCGAGCGACCCTCTGGCATCTATGACGGCCCGAAGCGCCGCTAGATTAATCAGATGCTGACCTTTGTTATCGGCGGTGCCGCGTCCGTAAAGCCGGTCGCCTTCGTCGATCAGGCGGAACGGATGGAGCCCGTCGCGCCATTGGTCTGTCTGAGCCCGGATCACGTCACCATGCCCGTAGGAAAGGATCGTAGGCAATGCGACATCCTCGATCCGCTCGGCAACCATGATCGGCCCGGCATCCGGCACCGGGTTTTGATGGACAGTACATGTGAACCCGAGCGCTTCCAGACGCGGGACCAATGCCTCTTCAAGATAGCGCGGCAATTCGGCGGCGTAGTCCGGCGATTGGCTAACCGAAGGGTGAGCAACCAATTCGCCCAGTTCCCGTGCGAATTGGCCCGTGTCAAAGAAGCGAGTGGCGTTCTCTATGGCGGTTTTCCGTGTCACGATAGCAACTCAGACCGGCGGCCGCACATCGTCTGGGATCGGACAGATATAAGGCGTCTCTTCCAAGTGTTCTTTGTGGGTTTCGTGCGCTGCGGCGACCAGCAACTGGTCTTCGATCAAACGGCAAGCAGTCGCAGCCATGGCCTTGGCGGCATAGATCATGCCTTTGTGCGCTGCTGGGGCCTTGCCCTGTGCCACGGTCTGCCAAGTGTGGAAGGGCGTGCCGATCGCGCAGGTGGCAACGCGGGCCTGAACGGTGGGAACTGCCCAGCTAACATCTCCCACATCGGTCGAACCTTCCCCGCCTTCGCTTAGCCGATCAAGCGGCGCGACAAAATCACAGAGGGCGAGGCCCTTCACCGGCTTGGTCCCAATGCGCTTGAACGTCGTAGCAATGTCGGCAGCGGTGAGCGTGGTTTGGATTTCCCGCGCAAAAGCCTCATCAGCATTGTCAAAAGCGACGGGGCCAAGTTTCTCAAGCTCGCGCTGCATGGTTTCTTCCAGGGGCCGATTTCCGAGGAGGTTGGACACGCCGGAAAACACCTGACTGGTGACCTGCGTTCCGGTCATTAGCGCAGCGCCATCTGCGATCTTGCGCACACGTTCCACTAGGTCCCTAAGATCCGGCAGCGAGCTGGCACGGATCAACTGGCGCACCGTTGCCTTCGCCTGCACTACATTGGGCGCGACGCCGCCAGCGTCAAGGTAGGCATAGTGCACGCGCGCGCTGTCGGGCATGTGTTCGCGCAGGTAGTTGACGCCAATATTCATCAATTCGACTGCATCCAACGCGGACCGACCCAGTTCTGGCGCCCCGGCTGCATGCGCAGCCTTGCCGTGGAAGGTGAAGTCGATCCGGGTATTAGCCAGCGAATTGGCCGCGTTCACGCCGGTGAAAGTCGCTGGATGCCAGGAGATCGCCGCATCCACATCATCGAAGAGCCCCTCGCGCACCATATAGGTCTTGGCCGCGCCACCTTCCTCGGCCGGGCAGCCGTAGTAGCGAACACGCCCCTTGATACCATTCTCAGCCATCCAGTCCTTGACAGCGGTTGCGGCCAGAAGCGCGGCAGACCCAAGCAGGTTGTGCCCACACCCATGGCCATTGCCGCCTTCTTCAAGCGGCCGGTGCTCGGTAACACCGGGTTCTTGGCTCAGATACGGCAGTGCATCAAACTCGCCTAGGATCGCGATAACGGGGCCGTCATCGCCTGCTTCGCCGATCACGGCGGTGGGGATGCCTGCGGCATTTTCGGTAATCCGAAAGCCTTGCGCTGCCAGCATCCGCTTGTGCTCGGCCACGGATTTGTGCTCGGTATAAAGTGTCTCGGGCGTGTCGAAAACGCGATCAGACAGCGAGACGAAATCTTCGCGGTGGCGGTCGACATGGTTCCAGATCGGGTCGGTATTCTGCAAGGCTATCTCCAGTGTTGCGGATTAAACGGTTTTGACATGTTCCAGAAGGCAGGCCGTTTCGCGGTCCATGCGCCCAGCCTTCAGGTCGGGCACGATCTTGCGGCAATCTGCCGTGGCAACCGGGCAGCGCGGGTGAAACGTGCATCCTGGCGGCGGGTCAAGTGGCGACGGGATTTCACCCACAATCGGTTCGAACTGGCGACGGCGCTGATCAAGGCGCGGCGCTTCTGCCAGAAGCGCCTTCGTGTAGGGGTGGCGCGGGTCGGAGAAGATCTGTTTAGTCGAAGCCATTTCGACGATCCGGCCCAAATACATGATGGCGACCCGGTCGGCGATGTGTTCGACGACACTGAGGTCGTGGCTGATAAACAGATATGTCAGCCCCAGTTCTTCGCGCAGATCCATGAACAGGTTGATAACCTGTGACTGGATTGACACATCAAGCGCCGCGATGGCCTCGTCGCAGACGAGGAACTTCGGCTTCACGGCCAGTGCGCGGGCAATTCCGATCCGCTGACGCTGACCGCCAGAGAACTGATGCGCGTAGCGGCGTTTCAGTGACGGGTCGAGCCCGACCTTACGCATCACGTCATCGACGTAGTCAGGCGCTTCAGCCGCGCTGACGATTCCGTGCATACGTGGCGCTTCCCCAATGATGTCTTCCACGCGCATTCGGGGGTTAAGGCTGGCGAAGGGGTCTTGAAAGATCATCTGGATGGCCAGCGTCGCCGCGCGTCTGTCGGCGCCGCTCAGCCCCGCGATATCTTTGCCCTTATAGAACATCTGCCCGTCGCTTGCCGCATGTATGCCAGCAACGACGCGGCCAAGAGTGGACTTGCCGCAGCCGGACTCGCCCACGAGCCCAAGAACCTCGCCTTTTTGAATATTCAGGCTTACATTGTCGACCGCGTGTACAGTTTCTTCTCGGATACTCACGCCAAGTTTTTGCGCAATCTTTCCGGCAACATCCAAGCGTTTTGTAAACCGCTTGGAGACACCGCGGATTTCTACAAGTGGCTCCGTCATTACGTCACCTCCGCCATGCGCTGTGGGTTGAAGCAGCGCAAGCGGCGGCCTTCCACATCTTCGATCGGCGGTTGCGCATCACAGGCCGCCTTCCGTGCCTGACAGCGCGGCCCAAAGGCGCAGCCTTTGGGTAAGGCCAGCATATTTGGAGTCATCCCCTCGATCTGAAATAGACGCTGGCCACGACGGTTCGCTGTCGGGACCGAGCCAAGAAGGCCAACGGTGTAGGGGTGCAGTGGACGGTCGATCACGTCGTCAATCCCGCCCTGTTCGACGATCCGGCCAGCGTACATGACCGAGATCTGGTCGGCGAGACCTGCAACAACGGCTAGGTCATGCGTGATCCAGATCATCGCGGTGCCAGTCTGCTTGGTCAGCTTTTGCGCTTCGTGGATGATCTGTGCCTGGATAGTTACGTCGAGGGCCGTCGTCGGTTCATCGGCGATGATGAGATCGGGCTTGTTCAGAAACGCGGTCGCGATGGCCACGCGCTGACGCATACCGCCCGAAAGCTGGTGCGGGTAGGCCTGAAGGCGTTCTTCGGGCGACGGAATGCCGACCAGCCCTAAAGCATCGCGGCTGCGTTCCCAGGCGGTCTGCTTCGAGACGTTTTCGTGGGCAAGGATCGCCTCGATCATCTGCGTATCGACCCGCAAGACTGGGTTCAGCGTCATCATCGGGTCCTGAAAGATCATCGAAATCCGGTTCCCGCGCAGCTTTTTTAGCTCTTCGTCGGGGGCATTTGCAATCTCGGAGCCGTTGAACTTGATCGAACCTTCTACGATGCGACCAGGCTGATCGATCAAGCCGAGGATGGAAAATCCGGTGATCGATTTGCCCGAACCGGACTCACCCACCAGCCCCATGACTTCACCTTTGGACACGGTGAAGTCCACGCCATCCACGGCTTTCAAGACACCTGCATGGGTGAAGAAATGGGTCTTCAGACCGCTGATTTCCAATACCGCCGTCATTTCTTGAGCCTCGGATTTAGAACGTCGCGCAGGTGGTCGCCGACGAGGTTGATGGATATGACTGTCAACAGCAGTGCAACACCGGGGAAGACAGAGATCCAGTATCGTCCGGACAGCATGTACTCGAATCCGTTCGCGATGAGCACGCCGATGGATGGCTCGGTTTGGGGCAGGCCGACGCCGAGAAAGGACAGAGTGGCCTCCAGCGAGATCGCGCTGGCGGTCTGTACCGTTCCGACAACGATCAGAGGTGCCATGCAGTTGGGCAGTATGTGGCGGAAGACGATGCGCGACCGCGAGATGCCAAGGCATTGCGCCGCTTCGACGTACTCTTTACCACGTTCGACAAGTGCCGTCGCGCGGACGGTACGGGCGTAGTAAGCCCATTGGGCGATGACGAGCGCGAGGATGATCTTGTCAACGCCTTTGCCAAGGGCTGCGACCATCATCAACGCGACGAGTGACGCAGGGAACGACAGTTGCAAGTCCACGATGCGCATGATTAGCGCTTCGATACGTCCGCCTGCGTAAGCGGCGATCAGGCCAACGGCCATGCCGATTATCAGTGCGATCACGCCCGAGGCAAGCCCGACGGTCAGAGAGATGCGCAACCCGTAAAGAATGGCTGAGTAAAGGTCGCGGCCCGCGCCGTCTGAGCCCAGCCACATCGTGTAGCCGTCGAACGCCTCGGACCCAGGCGGCAGGCGTCCGTCCATTATGGTAACCTGCGCCAGATCGTATGGATTCTGCGGCGTGATCCATGGCGCGAGGATCGCTAGCAGCACGATGATCAGAAAGACACATAGCGCCACCGTCGCAATCTTGCTTTCAAAGAACTCGGCACGAAAGCGCTGAAACGGTGTTTCCACCTTGGCCGGCGTTGCAGCGGTCATCGGGCCATCGTTTGTTGCGTCGGTCATGCGCCCTGATCCTGAAGTCGGACCCGTGGGTCGAGAATGGAATAAAGGATGTCGACGATCAAATTGATGAGCACGAAGAACAGAACGATGATCATCAGATAAGCAACGACCACAGGCCGGTCGAGTTGTAGGATCGCGTCGATCAGAAGCTTGCCCATGCCGGGCCAGGCAAAGATCGTCTCGGTCACGACCGAGAACCCAATCAAACTACCAAACTCGAGGCCCATGACCGTGACCACCGGGATCATGATGTTCTTCATCACGTGGACAAGGATGATGCGCCGGGTGGAAAGGCCCTTTGCGCGGGCATATTTGACGTAGTCCTGTCCCATCGCCTCGCGCACACCTGCACGGGTCAGGCGGATCGCGAGCGAGATTTTCAGAAGCGCGAGGTTGAGCGCGGGCAGGAAGATGTGACTTAGGCCATCAAGCGTTAAGAGGCTACTTTGAATGCCAAGGAACGAACCCAGATCGCCACGACCTGTCGCGGGAACCCAGCGAAGTTCGACCGCGAAGAGCAT
>CAYWUN010000100.1:0-4555 GCA_964461315.1 uncultured Aestuarium sp. | reverse complement strand
ACAAGCAAGGCCTGCAGCATCCTGCGGATGATGAAAACAGTCATCTGATGGACCTCGGGGATTGTTCTGGGTCGCCTTTGACAGCGGCCCAGAATCTTGGTGATTATTCTTTCACGACGCCCGTCGCGAGAGTGTATTCGTCAGTGCGTGCGATATATCTCAGACCCTTTTTAGACGCCCAGGTGTTGACCTGGAAGTGGGTCGGAATGATCGCCACATTCCCGATGGCTCGCTCAGTCGCAGCCGCCAACAGCGCTTGCCGCTTGGCGTCGTCAACTGTGCGCAGCGCCTCTTTAATCAACGCGTCGGTTTCAGGATCGGAATGGCGCCCGCGGTTGGCCGAGCCCATCCCTGCGTCCTTGTCGTAAGTCGCGATGAGCGATTTCAGTGGCGAGGAAGCCTCGCCCGAACCTGCACCCCAGCCTACGAGGATGAAGCTGAACTCCGGCAAGTCACCTTCGGCACCCCTCGAAGCACGACCGAAGTAAACTGACCGCGGCATCGTTTCCACGGCGGTCTTGATCCCGACACGGGTCAACATCTGAGCTACCGCTTCGGCGATCTTGGCGTCGTTGATATAGCGGTCGTTCGGACCGTGGATGGTCATTTCGAACCCATCGCCATAGCCGGCCTCAGCCAGCAGCGCCTTTGCCCCTTCCGGATCATAGGCTACGACGTCCAACTTGTCTGATACCCCGAAGAAGCCCTCGGGCAGCAGTTGCCCTGCAGGAATCGCCACGCCTTCCATCACACGCTCGACAATCGCGTTACGATTGATCGCCTTGCTGATCGCCGTACGGACACGAACATCCATCAACGGGTTCTTTATGTCGCCGCCGCCGTTCGCCTTAACGAAGGGCGAGTTTTCGCGGAATTGGTCGAGGTGAAGATAGATAACGCGGTTCGAAGCACCCTGGCTCAACGTGACATTGCCGTTGCCCTTGAGCGTCGCGATATCCGTGGTTGGCACCCCGGTGATCATGTCAACATCACCCGCAAGAAGCGAGGCCACGCGGCTTGGACCGGATGTGATTGGGCGATATACCACCTCGGACCAGATCGGTGCATCGCCCCAATAGTTATCGTTGCGCGTCAGGACGATGCTTTCACCGGGCGTGTAGCTTTCAAATTTGAACGGTCCGGTGCCGATGGCGGCGGTTCCCGCATTGAAGTCCTCGGTCGTAGCCGCACAGCCCACTTCCGAGATCACGGGAATCGTGGAAATATCGTTGCCCATCAATGGGTAAGGCGCCGCTGTTTTGAAGTGCACGGTGTAGTCGTCGATCTTCACGACTTCCTTACCCTTCAGATAAGTGCCGTAGCCAGAAGGCGAATTCGGAACCTCGGGCGCGCGGGCCATGGTGCAGACCACATCGTCAGCGTTGAAGTCGCTACCGTCGTGGAACTTGACGCCCTGACGAAGCTTGAACTCCCATGTGAGATCGTCAACCGGTTTCCATGAGACCGCAAGACCGGGCGAAAGACGCTGTTTTTCGTCCTGCGCGATCAGCCGGTCAAATATATGGACCGACATCGCGTTGTTCGGTCCGAGGTTGTGAAAATGTGGATCGAGCGAGGTCGGTTCCGACGCAAGACCAATCGTCAGCTTCTCGGCAGAAACGGCAGTGGTGCCCACCGCCAGAATGCCGAATGCGACCGCTGTCGCAGTTGTGAGTTTTCTCATTAATTTATCTCCCTATTCATGTGGCGCTTGTCAGGACCGAATCTTATGTTGCCCCTACGCTCTGCAAAAATGCTATCTACCACAAAAATCATTGCCAAGATTTATTACTATGCGTTTTTGCATAGACTAATTCAATTAGCTGAGCTAACTCAGGTCAAACCAGTGAAAGGTTAGTCATATGACAGAGCACCGCCACCGCCTGCGCGAGTTTGAATCCTTACGAGCCGTCGTCGCAACAGGGACCACAATCGGCGCCGCTCGACGTTTGGGAATTTCGCAGTCCGCCGTAAGTCGATCCATATCACAGCTTGAAGCGCGGGTTGGTCGTTCGCTCTTCATTCGTCGATCCGGGAGGATCGAGCCAACCTCCGATGCGCTGCGACTGAACGATAAGCTGGACCCGATTTTCGAAACACTCGCCGACATCGAAGGCGCACAGTGGGCCACACCTGATGATGAGCCCCTGCGTTTGATTGTCCCGCCGACGTTGGCGCACCACTTTGTCATCTCTCGGGTCGCGAGTTTTTTAAAGGCCAATCCGGGCAAGCGACTTCAGCTGGATATTCAGGCCACGGACGTGCTTATCTCCGGCATACTTGAGCTGCGGTATGACCTGGGCCTGACAAGCGGTATGATCGAGAGGTCGGGTGTGGACCTTTTACCCTGGCGTCGAAGCAAGATTGTCTGCGCTATGCCGCAAGACCACCCGCTCGCGCAAAAGAGCATCGTGACACCGCAGGACTTGGATGGCGTGGCGTTGATCGAATTTCTGAGGCGGCTAGGTACACGTGCAATTACAGAGCAACTCTTTGCGCGAAACGGGGTTCACCCCCATCAGGTCGCCGAAACCGCCACCAACATGGCCGCGCTCGAACTTGTTCGCGAGGGGCTTGGCGTGACCCTGATCAATCCGTTTCCGCTGTTATCTTCGGGTCTGGAAGGCATCGTCGTTCGCCCATTCGACGCGGAAATTTACTACAACACGAGCTTTGTTCTCCCCTCCGGAAGGCCACCATCGGAACTTGCACGCCAAGTCATGCGGTTCATCAAGCTCACGACACCGCAAGACAAATACTCTACGCAGGTTTAGTCGGCTGAACCTGTCCAGGCAATATCCTTATCCATGGGGTAACTTGGACGTGGCAGGTGCGAAAACGGCCAGCGATCATGGACCGGAGACGTCAGCCCATCCGTGTCGATTTCAAAGACCTGAGTAGGAGCAAACCATTTTGAGAACCCGGCGCGGAAGTGCCCACGAGATTTGACAACGACTGTCCGGGCGGTGGCGATATCGAGCCCGAACATATGAAAGAACACCGGATCGGCCGTTTGCGTGCGATCCGTAATGACCACGACGGTTATGCCGCCGATACGAAGCGCAGCCGAAGGCCCAAGCTCCAACTGTCGCCCAGCGGTCATACCCAGCTCGCCCACCACATTGCCATCATGCAGCGCAAGGACTTCGGCCTCCGCAGCAAAAGCGATGTCCCACTTTTCAGAGGGATTACTCATGTCGGCCGACCGATTGAAACGTGCCCGGAAGGTCCCATCAACGCCCACGCGGTGCGCGTCCATCGCAAGATCGGCGTCGCAGAAAGACCCATAGAGGCAGTCCGTCGCGCCCGCTGCGTGAAGTGCGGTCAACAATTCTGTGGTCCGCCCGCTTCCACCCCCCCCCGGATTATCGCCCGCATCCGAGAAGATAACCGGCATGCGGTCAAGGTCCGCCGACATCGCGACGGCGTCCGCGACGCTTGTCAGCTCCCGAACAAAATCGGTCCGCAATGACCAAGCCTCTTCGGCCAGTTCCGCAGCCAGAACTTCAGCAGCCCGTTGGTCTCGGCGCGCGGTTACGACGATGCTGACACCGTTGTCAGGCGTGTCGGAAAACAAGAAATTCCCGAAGATGGATACATTTAAAATCTCGCCGCATGCCTCGGCCTGCCGTCGCTGACCATAATCGATCAATGTCCCGTAAGGATGCTCAGCGCTCAAAAGCGTCACGGAGGCCGGAACAATCGGAAGCTTAACGTGCGCGACTTTAGGCCGAACGCCCGATGCCAGAATCCGCCGCAGTGAAAAGGCCGCTTCTTCGCCACGTTCAATCTGATCGACATGAGGGTTAGTGCGATATCCGACGATTAAATCACAGGCATCGACCATACGCTGAGAGATATTCGCATGCAGATCGAGAGTCGCGATGATTGGCACGTTCGGGCCAACGACCTTGCGCACGTGAGACATCAGCAGCCCGTCAGGATCGTGGGAATATTCGGCAACCATTGCACCGTGATTGCAAATGTAGACTGCGTTCAAAGGACCGGCGGCCAACAACAACGCCTCGTTCGTCGCGATGATCTCTTCTATCACCTCTTTCCGCACGGGGCCCGCCGGGTGGCTGGCCGCCAAAAGACAAGGAACAGGCGTCCAATCTCCGGTGGCATCCATTGCGCGAACAAAAGCGGCAAATTCTGTGGCCAGCTTAGGTGTCGCGGAGCGGGCCTCATCCATCAACGTATTGCCGGAAAGCCAGGTCAGCGACGTGAAATCGTGCATTTCAGCCGGTGGCGCAAAGCGATTTGATTCGAGAATGGCACCAAGAAGAGCGATCTTTGGAGGACACATTGCTGAACCTTACGCTAATTCATTCAACGGAAAGGTAACATCAGCCGGTGGCTTCGATCAAGGTATCTCGTTCTCAACACGCGGAAGCGCTGCTATGTTGATGGAGGTGCCTGGTAAGTTTGTAAAGTTCGTTTGGGCCGAAGATTCGCGCGTTCACTTGACCCGCCAAGTACCAGATCGCCCGCCCGCCCGCTTCACCATCCCGTTTGCTTCTTTAAACCCAAGTCTGTCATCCAGATAATTACC
>CAYWUN010000099.1:0-10954 GCA_964461315.1 uncultured Aestuarium sp. | reverse complement strand
GCAACCGACACTGAAATCCTCGTCACCGGCATCAAGGTGATCGACCTTCTCGCTCCTTACTCCAAGGGCGGTAAGATTGGTCTCTTCGGCGGTGCAGGCGTTGGTAAGACCGTTCTCATCATGGAACTCATCAACAACATCGCAAAAGTGCACTCGGGTTTCTCGGTGTTCGCAGGTGTTGGTGAACGTACCCGTGAAGGTAACGACCTTTATCACGAAATGATCGAATCCAACGTTATCAAGCCGGACAACCTCGAAGAGTCGCAGGTGGCTCTCGTGTACGGTCAGATGAACGAGCCTCCGGGAGCACGTGCTCGCGTTGCTCTGACGGGTCTAACCCTTGCTGAGCAGTTCCGCGACGCTTCGGGCACCGACGTTCTGTTCTTCGTCGACAACATCTTCCGCTTCACCCAGGCAGGTTCTGAGGTTTCGGCGCTTCTCGGCCGTATTCCTTCGGCCGTGGGCTACCAGCCGACGCTGGCAACCGACATGGGCGCGATGCAGGAACGCATCACCTCGACCAAGAACGGCTCGATCACCTCGATCCAAGCTGTTTACGTTCCGGCCGACGACCTTACCGACCCGGCTCCGGCAACGACCTTCGCCCACCTCGATGCAACCACCGTTCTTTCGCGTGCGATTTCGGAACTTGGTATCTACCCGGCAGTTGACCCGCTCGACTCGTCGTCGCGTATCCTTGACCCGCAAGTTGTTGGCGAAGAGCACTATCAGGTTGCTCGTGACGTCCAGAACATCCTTCAGCGCTACAAGTCGCTCCAGGACATCATCGCCATCCTTGGCATGGACGAATTGAGCGAAGAAGACAAACTGACCGTGTCCCGTGCACGTAAGATCCAGCGTTTCCTCTCGCAGCCGTTCGACGTTGCGAAGGTCTTCACTGGTTCTGACGGTGTTCAGGTTCCGCTCGAAGATACAATTTCTTCGTTCAAGGCAGTTGTTGCCGGTGAATACGACCACCTTCCGGAAGGCGCCTTCTACATGGTTGGCGGCATCGCTGAAGTGCTCGCAAAAGCCGAGAAAATGGCTGCAGCAGCAGCCTAAGGAGGCGAAATGGCAGATACTCTGCAGTTTGATCTGGTTTCTCCTGAACGGCGCCTTGCGTCCGTTCAGGCTACCGAGATCCAAATTCCGGGCGCTGATGGCGACCTGACGGCGATGGCTGGGCATGCCCCGACCATCACGACGCTGCGCCCCGGTGTGCTGCGTGTTGTTCATGCCGGCGGGACCGACGATTACATCGTGATCGGTGGCTTTGCGGACATCAACCATGGGAACGTTTCGGTTCTTGCCGAAAAAGCGCTTCCCAAGGGTGAGATGACCCAAGAAGTCTTTGATGCGATGATTGCCGAAGCTCGCGAAGCCCATAACAAGGCTAAGGAATTCTGGCACAACGAGCCGGGCCCTGTCGATGACGCGGCCAAGCTCATTTCGGACATGGTGGCCATCGGTGGCCATATCGGTCTGACGCCCAAGGATTACTGAGCGACACGTTCATGACATTAGAAAGGCCTCGCGTTTTGCGGGGCCTTTTTATTTTCACATTTCTGTTGCAGACAGGGTGCGGAGACAAAAATACTCTATCCAAGGCTGTATTATGCGTAAAATCTTTGCCCATGTTATAGGTGTCGACCAAGGCGACCTCATTCTTTTCAATGACTACGTCAATGATGGTGACATGTGGGCAGGGAGCGGTGATCGTGAATATCGCCGCGAGGTTAAGTTTTCCGAAGAATTCAGCGAAGAACCCGTGGTCAACGTTTGGCTATCGCTTTGGGACTTTTCCAATTCGGCGAACGCGCGGGCCGATGTTCGTGCCGAGGATATCAAGACGGACCGCTTTACCATTGTTTTCAACACATGGTCGGATACGCAAATTGCACGCGTCCGTGTTGCTTGGCAGGCAATCGGACCTGCTGTCAGCGACGAAGATATGTGGGACGTTTAATCGTTTTCCAGTTCGCGGATCGTGCCGCCTTTGCGTATGTAATCATCGCAGACCCACGCCATACGATCGACAAACCACATTTTCCCGCCGACTATCATCACTGCGCCGAGCAGCGTCATTCCGATGTCATAGCTCCATAGTCCGATGGCAAGAGGAATGACGCCTAGGCTGCTCACCATAGTGAGTGCTTTGAGCGGGGCTTTGTGATGTTGTGCGATGCTTTCCTCGTCCCGTAGTAGCACTCGTTCACCCAAAACGCCCCTTGCCGACCAGCTGTCGAAAGTCTTGGGCACGGGAAACAGTCGTGGGTTGAGCCAGACAAACAGCACTGTGAGTCCGAGTGGGAGCAGCGCTCCCCAGCCAAGCCAGAGGCGGCTCCATATTGACAGGATGATCAAGGGCAGGGGAAGGACAACCCGCGTCCAAACGGACCACGGGTTGGCATGGCGGAGCCACGTCCTGTCGTCCATTCCCATGAGCTTTTCAGCGAAGGCGACGACTTTGGACATGGCTCTCACCGTTTACGACGTGGAATACATACCTTCGTAGATAGGTACGAGTGTTTCGTCTTCAAAGAGCGAGGAAACCGAAGTGCCGTTCCAAATGTTCAGGATTGCCTGAGCGAACATCGGAGCGGTCGGCACAATACGGATGTTCGGGCAGCTCTTTACCGCTTCGGTCGGCTCGATCGAGTCGGTGATGACCAGAGATTTCATGACAGAATTGCGGACGCGCTCGACGGCGGGGCCGGACATCACGCCGTGGGTGATGTAGGCGTGCACTTCGGTTGCGCCGTGCTCCATGAGCACTTCAGCTGCTTTGCAAAGCGTGCCAGCGGTGTCGCACATGTCGTCGACGATGATGCATTTCTTGCCTTCGACGTTACCAATAACGGTCATCTCGGCAACTTCGCCTGCTTTCTCGCGGCGCTTGTCTACGATCGAAAGCGGAGCATTGATACGCTTGGCAAGCTCGCGCGCACGGGCAACACCACCAACGTCTGGCGAGACGACCATCATGTCTTCCATCTGGCTTTTGAAGTGGTGCTTGATGTCCAGTGCAAAGATCGGTGCAGCATAAAGGTTGTCCACGGGCAGATCGAAAAAGCCTTGGATCTGGGCGGCGTGCAAATCCATCGTGAGAACGCGCTCAATACCAGCCTCAGCGATAAGGTTCGCAACAAGCTTGGCCGAGATCGGTGTGCGGGCTTTGGTGCGACGGTCCTGACGGGCGTATCCGAAATAGGGGATGACTGCAGTAATGCGACCAGCGGACGAACGGCGCAATGCGTCAGAGATGATGAGAAGTTCCATCAGGTTGTCGTTCGCAGGGCGCGAGGTCGACTGGATGATAAACATGTCTTCGCCGCGGACGTTCTCGTAGACCTCGACAAAGATTTCCTGATCGTTAAAGCGCTCGACGCGGGCGTCGACCAGACCAACACTCATACCGCGATGCATAGACATGCGGCGGGCAATCGAATTGGCGAGTGGTTTGTTGGCGTTGCCCGAAATGAGCTTCGGTTCATTCATAGCCGGCATCTAGACTATCCTCAGGTGGTTTGTATCCATCACATGACGGAATCGTGACGTTGACACCGCCTAGCACAACGATACCGTCACGTGAACTGATCAGGAGGGCTAGGAGGATCATATGCCGCATATAGATTACTTTTTTGCGACCCTTTCACCGTATACCTACCTTGCTGGGTCACGACTGGAAGAGATTGCTGCCAAACATGGCGCCACGATAACTTACAAGCCGCTTGATATTCTGGCGCTGTTTGCCCGCACGGGCGGGACGCCTCCTCTTGAGAGACACCCAGCGCGGCAAGAATACCGTGCCCAAGAACTTCGCCGCCAATCTACCAAAGCAGGGCTTCCTTTTAACATTCGTCCGATGTTTTGGCCTACGAATGGTGCGCCTGCGGCTTATGCTATAATTGCGGCCCAAGCCGCGGGTGGCGGTGATCTTGGGAAACTTGTCCATGCGGTGACAGGAAGCGTATGGTCGCGCGAAAAGAATATTGCAGAAGACGATGTCGTTCGGGCATGTCTGGAGGAAGCAGGGTTCGACCCATCGCTTGCCGGCAAAGGCTTGATGCTTGGCGCCGAAACCTATGCTGCAAATTTGGAGGAAGCCGTGAGCCGAGGCGCATTCGGCGCACCGTTTTACATTACCGATAGTGACGAGCGGTTCTGGGGTCAGGATCGACTTGATGATTTAGACGCGTATTTATCTGGGGCTTTGTGATGCCAATTGAAGAGCACGAGGGACTTTCGATCTTTGTTCAGGAATTTGGAGAGGGCGAACGTACGGTCCTCGGAATTCACGGCACCCTCGGGCATTCTGGTAATTTCAAGCGCTTCGCAACCGAATTGAATGGTCAAGCCAAGGTGATCTCTTTTGATCTACCGGGGCATGGTCAGTCCGATGAATGGGACGAGAGTGTAGATTTCTGTCTCCTCTCGCTTCAGATTGCGAACAGCATTCTTGGCGACGAACCTATGGATGTTGTCGGACATTCATACGGCGGGTTGGTCGCGCTTTCACTTGCAATGCACCGCCCAGATGCGGTGCGTTCACTGACCTTGGTCGAGCCGATCCTTTATGCCGCGCTCAAGGGCACCGAACTTTGGGAGCAACATACCGCGGGGATTTCGCCGATGATGGAGGCCATTGCAGCGGGTGACGAAGTAGCTGCCGTCAATGCGTTCATGCGGCATTGGGGCGGGACAGGATATTGGGACAATTTGCCCGAGGAAAAGCGGCAAGCAATCGTCAAGAACATGCGGTTCATCAAGGCGAGCGAGAACTTCTGTCATACGGATGTTCTCTTGCAGGATGGCGCTCTTGAAAGCCTCGCGATGCCTGTGATCGTGGTCTATGACACCGAAACAATGCCCGACATGCCTATGATCTGCGAGACGATTGCGGCGCGAATGCCTGATGTCGGTGTCGCGACTGTCGAAGGCGCCGAGCATAATGTGCTTATGTCACATCCTGCTCAGCTTGCCGGATTGGTCGAAGTGAACTTTAGCCGTTCATAAGCGCAAGGAATTGCACAACGTCTTCGTCCGTTGTGCACCAACTTGTGACGAGACGCGCTGAAAGCTCTACGTCCAAAGCACCTTCGAGTTCTTGGTCAAAAGGCCAGAAGTAATAATTCGCGCCCGCATCAATGAGTCTTTGATGGGTGCCGCGTGGCCATTTCGCGAAAATGCAGTTGGCTTGGGTCGGATGAAGAAGCGTCGCGCCCGAATTGACGATTCCCTTAGAAAGCATGGCACCAGTGCGGTTCGCCTCGCGTGCGAGATCAAGCCAAAGACCATCCTCGAGATAGGCCTCCATCTGAGCAGACAAAAAGCGATGCTTGGAAAAGAGGTGTCCACCACGCTTTCGGCGTAGTTCAAACTCCCATGCGCGTTTGGGGTCGAAAATAACAACGGCTTCGACGCCCATCAGGCCATTCTTGGTTCCACCAAACGAAAGAACGTCGATACCCGCCTTCCACGTCATTTCAGCTGGGGTCGCACCAGTTGCGACGAGAGCATTTGCAAACCGAGCGCCATCAAGATGGCAAGGGATGCCGTGCTCATGTGCCAGCGAAGTCAGGGCGGCGATTTCTGCGGGTGAATAAACCGTGCCTTGCTCGGTCACGTTGGTTACCGAAAGTGCACCTTTTTGAACGTTGTGAACGCCTGCGCGCGCAGTGAAGTGGATTGCTTTTCGAAACTCTTCAATGTCGATTTTGGCGTCTTTACCCTCAAGAAGGGTTAACTTGGAGCCGTTGGTATAAAACTCGGGCGCGCCGCATTCGTCTTCTTCGATGTGAGCGTTGCGGTGGCAGTAGATCGTCTCCCACGGCTGGCAAAGGATTGAGACAGCGAGAGCGTTGGCCGCTGAACCCGTCGCAACGAGATAAACCGCGGCGTTAGGGGCTTCAAATAGTTCGCGGATTTGGTCCCGCACCCGATCCATGATTGTGTCCGTGCCGTAGGATTTGGCATATCCCTCATTTGCAAGGGTCAGAGCGCGAAGCACGTTTGGATGCGCGGGGCTCGTATTATCGGACGCAAAAAACATTAGGTCGGCTCCTCGATTATATGGTTTTCCCAATCGTCATCGTCGACTTCAAACTCCGGGACGGTCAAGCCTCGCATCGACACTCCGGCATCATGCACCGACTTTGGATCACCAGAGATCAACGGATGCCAATGAAAGAGATCGCGACCTTCTGTGACAAGGCGATAGGCGCAGGTTTGCGGCAGCCAATACATGTTTTCAGCAATTGTCTTGGGAGACATGACGATGCACTCAGGTACAAACTGATGACGGATCGGATACTGGCTGCACATGCAGGTCGAGTCGTCTAACAGGCGACAGGCCACACGGGTCAAAACGACTTCGCCAGTTTCTTCGTCCTCAAGTTTGTTCAGGCAGCATTTCCCGCAACCGTCGCAGAGCGCCTCCCATTCCTTTTGGGTCATCTTGTCCATAGGGACATTCGCCCAAAACCGCTCGCGGAGCCCGTTTCGGTCGATCTCAGCCATTCGCCAGGATCTCGCGGGCGCGGGCGCAGTCTCTGTCCATTTGCTCAATGAGCGCTTCAAGACTGTCGAACTTGAGTTCGGGGCGTAGGTATTCGATCAGCGCGACTGAGAGTTCGGCGCCATATAGATCGCCCTTGAAATCAAAGATAAATGTTTCGCAATTCGGAACGTTGTCGCCAAACATCGGGCGCACACCGATTGAAGCTGCGCCTCCATAGGTGCCTTTGTGCGGACCCGTTAGGACATCGACCTTGACCGCATAGACACCCAGCTTGGGGTGATGCAGGCCCGTAATGGACATATTCGCAGTTGGATACCCAAGGTCTCTTCCGCGTTGATCGCCCCGAATGACAGTGCCCTCGATGCGATGCAAGTGACCCAGCATAGCCGCCGCGCCTTGGGGATCACCTTCGGCAAGGGCTGTACGGATCGCGGTCGACGAGACCTCACCCGCTTCGAGCGCCAAAAGCGGGACGATAGTAACACCAAAGCCAAGCTCTTTTCCGAGCTGAACGAGAACCTCGGTGGAGCCTGAGCGGTCTTTGCCGAAACAGAAATCAGCGCCGACGATCACATGGCAAAGGCCAAGTCGATTAACGATGACTTCCTGCGCAAATTCCCGAGGGGTCAGGCTTGCCAGCGCTTTGTTAAATGGCACTTCATAGAGCACATCGACGCCAAGCTTGGCGAGACGGTTCGCTTTTGCCTCTGCGTTCATCAAACGGAAAGCGGGGGCGTCAGATGCGAAAAACTGGCGGGGGTGCGGCTCGAATGTAAGAACGCCAAGTTTGGCGTTGTCACGCTTGGCGATCTCTCGTGCGAAATCGAGCACAGCCTGATGGCCGAGGTGCACGCCGTCAAAATTACCGATGACCGCAGCGGCGCCGCGATCAGCAGGATCCATATAAAGTGTGTCTCGGACAATACGCATACTGGCTGCGTAACTCTCCTTGCGGTTTCTTGCAAGGAGGGGCTTGTTCTATCAGTCGAACTTGCGGCTGGGGGCAAGGACTATTGCTTCTCCGATAAGGATCTTCTTGCCGTTCACAAGGCAACGCGTGTCCATTGTTACGCGGCGTTTTGCATGGTCGATCCCCGTGACTTCGACTTCGGCCAGAACCATGTCGCCGGGACGAACCGGCCCTAGGAACTTGAGCGTTTGGCCAAGGTAAACTGTACCGTGGCCCGGAAGCTGTTCGCCGATCACGGCGGATACGAGGCCCGCGGTGAGCATCCCGTGCGCGATGCGGCCTTCAAAGATAGTGTCCTGCGCGTAATCATCATCAAGGTGCACAGGATTACGGTCTGTTGAAACTTCGGCGAAAAGTTCGATGTCGCGGTCAGTCACAACCTTACGGAGCGACCGAACCATGCCGATCTCGATATCCTCGATGCAAATCGTGCCGCGGGGTGCGTTATCAAGCATGCTGTGCTCCATGAAGTAACAAATAGTCCCATATTGGGTTTCATTTGAAACTAAATTACTTTGCAGTTGCAGAAATTTCAACCCCTAAATGGCTATCTCAAATAGCCGATTGCATAGGTTGGATTAGAGTTTTCTACCTGAATATAAGCGCTTAGCGCATCGGCGTCGGGTTGTTCTTTAGTCTTAGTCTCTGCAGCAGCGAGACCGCCCGTAATGAAGAGGGAATCAATATCCTCTCCCATAGCCCCAAGAATGTCGGTCTTGATCCCGTCTCCGATGGCGATAATTCGTGGTTCTTCGGGGGCGTTTTCAAGCGCTGCAAGTCGACGACGTGCGAGATCATAAATCGGTGGATGCGGCTTACCGAAATAGAGGCTCTCGCCTCCCATTTCGGTATAAAGCTGCGCAAGGGCTCCAGCGCACCATTCACGTTCTTCACCGCGGTCGATCATGATGTCTGGGTTCGCACAAAGTAGCTTCATCCCCTTGGTTTTTGCGTAAAGGAACTCTGGTCGCATGACGTCTGGCTCGGCGAGTGGATCAAACGGGCCACAGCAGAGAATTCCTGTCGCCTCGTCCAGCGGAACGTTGTCGATCTCAATCGGGTTCTCGAGAATTCGAGGGGTCTCGAAAAAGCTCAGGTCATGTTTTTGGCCAATGAAAAAAATTTTACTCCCAACCGCACCAGTAAAGAGGGCCACGCGGGCACTATCACCGGATGTCGCAATCGCATCATAGCATTCGGGCGGAATGCCCATTTTGTTGATCTGTTTCTCGACATAGTTCCAAGCGCGCGGGGCGTTGGTCACAAGGATAACTTTGCCACCGCTTGAACGGTAAGCTTTCATAGCCTCGACCGCAGCAGGATAAGCATGAATGCCATTATGCATGCAGCCCCAAAGATCGACGAAAGCGGCGTCGTAGTTGTCGGAAATCTCGGAGAATGCGGTGATAATGCTGGTCATGCTGGCCTCTAGTCTGCTGCGCTTTGGATGCCACAGCGTTGAAACAGTTGCACATAAAAAAGGGCGCCGAAGCGCCCTTTGTTCCCAATTCACGGGAAAAGATTACAGCTTTAGCGCTGGAATGATCTGCTTCTTACGGGACATCACGCCAGGAAGAACCACTGTGTCGCCCGAGACTGTCGCGCCAAAGCTCTTTTCAGCGAGCGTTTTGACAAGATCGTTTGGAACGAGAAGGGTGGCTTCCTCGCGCAGGATATCGACAACAAAGAGGATCACTTGATCGACACCATCTTCTTCGGCGACCTTGACCGAGGTTTCCATCAAGCTGGATTTGCGGTCGAGGATGATTTTTGGCGCAGTGGTTTCAAGAACCGAAACGCGGAACTTGGTGCCCTCAACGGCGTATTCCTTGGAATCCATACGAAGGAGTTCTGCGTCTGAGAAAGCAGAGACGTCAGATTTTGCTTCGAACATTTCGCCCGCGTAGGTAGAGATATTGAGGTTCAACTCGGCCGCCAGCTTTTCAGCTAGCGCGCGGTCAATGTCGGTGGTCGTCGGCGAGCGGAACTCAAGCGTGTCAGAGAGGATGCAAGAGAGCATCAAGCCCTTGATGTTGTCGGGCATGGTTTCAGCATCGGCACCCATAAGGTCGTGCATGACAGTTACAGTGCAGGCGAGGGGGCGGATGGTAATATCGATCGGACCTTTGGTCTCTAGGCCGCCAACCAGCTTGTGGTGGTCGATAATCGCCTGAATGTCAGCGTTGTTGATGTTAGCAGGAAGCTCAGCTGGGTTGTTCGTGTCAACGATGACAACAGGTTGATCGTCTTCAACATCGGCGATGATTTCAGGAAGTTCGAAACCCCACTTCTTAGCAACGAAAGCGGCTTCAGTATTCGGCTGTCCGAGGAGTTTGGCCTTAGCATCCACGCCCTTGGAGTTGAGATACCATTCCCAGATCAGCGGTGCGCCGGTCGAGTCGGTATCAGGAGCTTTGTGGCCGAAAACAAAGGTGGTCATTGCGGTTTATCCTGCGAAACATGAAATTTGCGCGCCTTATATGCGGTGCAGCATCGCTTGTCACCATTGCCTAAACGTGCTGCGTCAAAGGGCCTTGCTCAGCTGCGGGTCGGCTCGTGTTTCATTCAAGATTGAATCAGAATTTTCATTTGTGTGGTGTTGACAGGGTCGAGAGTGCTCCCTAACTATGCCCCGTTAGCACTCGATAGAGATGAGTGCTAATACGCGCCCCAGGGAGGGCACAAAGAGATAACTGATAGCTGAGGAGCTACTACAATGGCTTTTAAACCGCTGCATGACCGTGTTCTGGTCCGCCGTGTACAGAGCGACGAAAAGACTAAGGGCGGTCTGATTATCCCCGACAGCGCCAAGGAAAAGCCGGCTGAAGGCGAAGTCGTTGCTTGCGGCGAAGGCGCTCGTAAGGATTCGGGCGAGCTGATCGCAATGGCTGTTAAAGCTGGCGACCGCGTTCTGTTCGGCAAATGGTCGGGCACTGAAGTCACCGTCGAAGGTGAAGAGCTTCTGATCATGAAAGAAAGCGACATTCTCGGCATCATCGCCTGAGAACCTTTCCTTCTTAACAACAACTAATTCAGACGAGGAATACAGCAAATGGCTGCTAAAGACGTCAAATTCGGCACCGACGCGCGCAATCGTATGCTCAAGGGTGTGAACATCCTTGCAGACGCAGTTAAGGTGACCCTCGGCCCCAAAGGCCGTAACGTAGTTCTGGACAAGTCCTTCGGCGCTCCGCGCATCACCAAGGACGGTGTTTCGGTTGCTAAAGAGATCGAGCTTGAAGACAAGTTCGAGAACATGGGCGCTCAGATGGTGAAGGAAGTTGCTTCCCGCACCAACGACGAAGCCGGTGACGGCACCACCACTGCAACCGTTCTTGCTCAGGCCATCGTAAAAGAAGGCATGAAAGCAGTTGCAGCTGGCATGAACCCGATGGATCTCAAGCGCGGTATCGACATGGCAACTGCCACTGTTGTTGAGCAGATCAAGTCGATGGCTCGTGAAG
>CAYWUN010000098.1:0-11318 GCA_964461315.1 uncultured Aestuarium sp. | reverse complement strand
CAATTCGGGTGAACATCCAATGCCGCCTGCGCTAGGGTGCGCAAAAAGCAAATGGACCCACCTTTGAAGATCGCCGTCGTCGCCACAAATAGCTGGTATCTCTGGAACTTTCGCAAGGAAACACTCGTCGCCTTGATGGATGCGGGGCACGAGGTGCTATGTGTATGTGGGAACGCTGACTATTCAGATCGATTGGCTCAACTGGGTGTTGCGGTTCGAGATGTGGATTTTGGTCCGCGACGTGTGAAACTGGGGGCGTTGTGGCGCGCCCAAGACATACTCCGCGCAATCCTTGACGATTTTCAGCCCGACGCAGTTCTGAGTTTCACGCTACTTGCGAATATGCATGTCGGTCTGAGCGGGGCGCGCTCCGCGCGTTGGATCGCGGTTATTGCGGGCCAAGGCGCATTGGTCGAATACGGTGCGATGAAACGCTTTGCGATCCTTGGATTGCTACGGGTGCTCCTTGGGCGCGCGTCAAAGGTGGTTTTCCAAAATGGAGCCGACTGCGTGGCTTGGACGCAGGCAAAAGTCGTCGATCATGCTCGGACGCACCTCATAGCAGGCTCTGGAGTTGATCTGGACGCTTGGTCCCCCGCGCCGATCAAAGGTGGACCCTTGGAGGTCGTTTGTCATGCGCGATTGCTTAGGTCAAAGGGCATCGGGCATTTCCTCACCTTGGCACAGAAGGCAAAGCTGAATGGTTTAAATGCGCGGTTTCATCTCGCTGGCTTTGACATACCTGAGGGGCAGGGCGGTTTTCCGATGTCCGACATTCGCGCCGCAGCCGATCGTGGCGAGATCACCTTTCATGGGGCGCTTGACGATGTGAGGCCCCTTTTCCAAGGGCCGTCAGTCGGTTGTCTGCTTTCCGAGTATGGCGAAGGCAAGCCAAGATCGCTGATCGAGGCGCTCGCAGCAGGGCGTCCGATATTGATGTCTGAAATTGCAGGTTGTGCCGATCTCATCGAAAACGCAAACGGCTATATTGTCGATCTCAAGTCGCCAAATTGGACGCAAAATGCACTAGAGCATCTGAACCACCTTGATAAAAACCGCGCGCATTATGCCTCGATGGCGGAAAAAAAGCCGCGCTTTGGCAGTGGCGCGTTTTGATGTCAGGGATAATATTCGAGCGCTCCAAGCGCTCGTTGAGGGGGAATAGATGAATCAAAGGCCCGCACTTTTTGGCGTCTTAGCTGTTGTCCTTGCCGCGATGCTTTGGGGTTCGACTGGAACGCTTCAAGCCCAGATGCCGGTCGAGCGTGCTCCCGTTGTCGTAGGTGTTGTTCGGCTAATCGTCGGGGCTTTGGGGCTTTGGGCTCTGGCGCTGATTTCGGGTGCTCAGTTGAGGGCTGTTCGAAACATCCCTTTAAAGGGTGTGATCCTCGCGGGTATTGCGATCGGGCTCTATAACCTCTTGTTCTTTCGCGGTGTCGCGCTCGCGGGAGTCGGCGTTGGAACTGCGATTACGATCGGCAGCGCGCCACTTTGGGTGATCGGATACGAGATCCTACGCGGTATCATTCCAACCAAGGCCAAGAGCTTTGGGCTTGCGCTTTGCCTTGTCGGTGTCGTTCTTTTGGCTGGGCTAAGCGCCAATGTGCGCCCCGATCCGATTGGTGTTTTGCTGGGGCTCGGTGCGGGAGCGTGCTATGCTTTCTATTCTCAGGCGACGAGCGCGATCAAAACCGAACTTGATAGCACCGTCATTGCCGCCGCGACCTTTACTGTAGCTGCAATTGTCACAATGCCTGTGCTTGTGTTTTTCGAGACCGCGTGGATTTGGCAGGCGTCGGCTCTTTGGCCACTCTTAGGACTTGGCATTCTCTCAACGGGTGTTGCCTATGCGCTTTATACTTGGGGGCTGCGCCATGTGCTTCCCTCAACCGCAGTGACCTTGGCGCTTGTCGAGCCGATGACGGCCTTTTTCTTGGCCGTCTTTCTTTTGGGGGAGAGCTTTACCCTACCCACCGCAATGGGGGCAGGGCTTTTGCTTGTGGGTTTGGTGCTCGTAACACGCGCTGAAGCACGCCGCTGACCTTAGACGTTGCGGCGCTGCTGTTCATTCACCAGAGCCGAAAGGAAATCGGCAAAGCTATCGTGAATGCGAGGGTTATCGATTGCCATGAGCGCATTGATCGCTCTCTGTCCGCCATCCGAGGCCAGAAACTCAAGGCGCGAGTCGACAGGCTTGTCGCCGTTCTTTTCGCGCTCGACGCTTTCTTCAAGCTCAGTGATGAGTTGAGTTGGGGAAACGTTCAGAGCCTTTGCCAAAACAAATAGTCGGCTAATCGAGACACGGTTTCCGCCAGATTCATATTTTTGAATCTGCTGGAACGAAATGCCCGCGGCCTCGCCAAGTTCGGATTGGCTCAGGCCAGCGGCCTTGCGATGCATGCGAAGAAGCATACCCATCGCCTGATCAATATGGTTTGCACTGTTAGTCATGATATCGGCACCCCCTTGCGCGTAATGACAAATTCTTCTGGAGCGCGTTCCTGTATACCGGAAATTCGTTCACACCAGGTTTTCAAGACGACAGTCGTTGTCAGCGCGGCGACTTCTGGATGCCGAGCAAGTCTGTCTCTTAAGTCTTCCAAGATCGTTTGATTGGCAGCTTCTACCAGAACCCGCATGTCCGTAGAGCCAGACGTTGACCAACAGCTGACCAATTCGCTCCAATGAGAAATTGACGAATAGACCATGCCGCAGACATTGCGGCGCAGCCGGACGTCAAACATTGCTCTGATCCCTTGCGGGCGCTCATCTTCGGGCGCGTCCACCTCGATCGTGAACCTTCTGATCACGTTCGCGTCGCAAAGCTTCTCCACGTGATGTTTCACGGTCGGGCGTGATAAATCCAAAAGCGCAGCGATCTCTGTGATCGACCTGCGGCTGTTCTCGCGGAGCAACTCAAGAATCACTCTATCTGTCTGGGTAAGCTTCAACGGGAATCCAAAACGTAAAAACAATCTTTGGTAGATTTTACAAAACGTAGAAGTTTTTTCAATTCGAAAGATGATTGGCGAGCAAATCTATCTCAATCTTTACAAAACGGCAGATAGAGGAACGCCATGTCAGGGTACTTCACGAAAGACGACGTTATCGCCACTTTTAACGAGCCAAGCTGGCAAAGGGTCATATTCTCCGAGTTTGAGGCCACTTTAACGAGTAAGTCGCGTCCTTTTCCATGCGTCTTTGGCGTAAGTGGGCTCAAGGCTGGTCATGTTCGTTATGCCTTTCCAGATCCGATGACGCCTGAGGCTCTTGCTCCAATCCTTTCGGATTATCTCGAAAATGCAAGAAGTTTCGGGAAGATGACCTCGCTTGTTGTGTTCGGTCGGCCGGGTCCCGTGACGCCGATGGAAGACTATCGTGACCGCTTTTGGTCGCTTCTCTCTGGACTTGAAGCGATTGACAGCAAACCGCGTCCCGCAGAAATTTGCCCAGAGTTGGATAGTGCGAGCTGGGAGTTTTGCTTTAACGGCGAGCCGATCTTTGTGGTCTGTAATTCGCCTGCGCATGTTCTGCGCCAGAGCCGCCGTTCAACCTCGTTTATGATCACGTTGCAACCGCGCTGGGTCTTTGAAGGGCTGACCGACAGCGACGATCCTGCGGTCAAGCGCTCGTTGCAGATTGTGCGCGAACGTCTTGAGAAATTCGATGCCATCGACACCTCACCCTTCTTGGGGGCCTATGGAGACCCCGAGAACCGAGAATTCCAGCAGTATTTCCTCGAAGACACAAACGAGGCGCCAAAGTGCCCGTTCCATCACATGCCGCGCTCTGACGCTGCGGTTCAAACACCCACAGCAGGAAAGGTGGCCTAAGATGTCTCTAGATATGGTTGATGCAGTGGAGAGCGACTTTCGCATTTTCTCGACCCAGATCGAAACTTCGGAATGGAAGAAGCTGGTTTTGCACATGCTGCCAGATCAAGGTTGCATCGAAGTTCAGCGCGATGTGGCAGGCAAAGAACATGCGTGGCATCGCCATACCACGGACGAAACGCTCGTGATCCTAGATGGTCAGGTGCGCTTCTACTGGGACCAAGGTGAAAAAATCTGTGGTCCGGGCACAGTCATTACGCTGCCTGCCGGCACGCTCCATGGTTCAGTCGCACTCGAAGGCGGAGCGACATATCTCATTGCATTCCATCAAGTGGATCTCCCCAAGAATGGCTGAACTGTCTAAAACCCTGAGTGCAGGTCGCGGGACGGCGCTCATGTTGAATATTGTGTTGGGGGCGGGGCTTTTGTCCCTCCCTGGCCTTGCCGTCGAAGCCGTCGGCTCATCTGCGCTCCTCGTCTGGGGAGCCTGTGCGCTGGCGGCTATTCCGCTTTTGGCTGTCTTTTACCTATTGGGGCGGCGCTATTCTGATGCGGGCGGTCTGGCCTCTATCGCCCAGATCGCTTTCGGTCGTTTTGGCTATGTCATGGTGACCTTCCTGCTTCTGGGTGCAGTGATTTTCGGTCTTCCAGCCATCGCGATTACGGGCGGCCACTATGCGGCGCAAACGCTCGGCGGTAATGCCCATGTCTATGCGGTTCTGCTTTTGATCTGCGCAGTTCTCGCAAATGTACTCTCTGCCGAAATCGCAGGGCGCGTGAATGCGATCATTGCCTCGACTGTGGTGTTGGCGCTGTTGGTGATTGCGATTTTGGGCCTCATCTTTGTCAAACCGGACTCTTCGATCTTGCCGACCACTGCGGAAGAACTCCCAAGCTTTTCTGGCTTTGGTGCAGCTTTCATGATGGTCTTCTTCGCCTTTACTGGCTGGGAAGTTAGCGCAAATTTGGGGGGCGAATTCAAGCGCCCCGAACGCGACTTTCCAATGGCAATCATGGCGTCTTTCGTGATCGCAGTGGTGCTCTATTTTGCGCTCGCCGTCGTTGTTGCCGGTGCCGGAAGCATTGAAAGTTATGCTGCTCCGTTCTCTGCAATCTTCGGCGAACATTTCGGCTCCGTTGGAAGCGTCTCCATCGGCGTGCTTTCGATCTTGATGGTGTTTGCCAATCTTTCTGGTGCTGTTTGGGCGGTGTCGCGCATGGTCTATTCCGGTGCGACGCAGGGGCTCTTTCCTTCGTGGGTCGCATCGCTTCGAAACGGTGTGCCTTATCTCGCGGTTCTGCTCACAGTGACAGTGCTGCTAACTGTGACTGCGATCTCAGGCATGGGCGGGGTGCATCTTGGCAACCTGCTCGTCGCAGCAGGGCAGAACTTTCTACTGATTTATGGAATTGCGGCTGCCGCGCTGGTCAAACTTGCGCTCGGTCAAAGCAGCCGTGTTTTGGGTGTGTTGTCTCTCTTATTGGTTCTGGGACTTCTTTTTGCGCGCGGCGTCGAGGGGATCCTTTACCCACTCGCTCTTATTTCCTGCGCGTCGATCGTGACCAACGCAAGAAAGCGTCATGCTGGGACGCTTGAGGATGAACTCAAAACGGATTGGGAAACGGAATGAGCAACTTAGTTTTGGACATGAACGGGAACGCTGCGAGGATGAAGCACGCGCTTTCGCATTTGAATACCGCGCAGGTCGAACTTGTCGAAAAGTTCGTCGAGCAAATCGTTCGTTGCTACGACCCCGATGTGGTGCGCAGCTTTCTCGAGGCGCGCAATGATCCACGGATAGAAAGCATCTTGGCGCTGGCAGCGGATCTCGAAGAAGAGAAACGCGACCAGCTCTTGTTTGCCGCAGAAGAACTCTATGACAGCGCTAAGGACGAGGCGCTGCAACTTCTTTCCTCCACCTGTGAAAGGCGTCTGAGCTAGCTCAGCGCTTCTTCATGGCATCTAGGAGCGCCGAACCAAAACTCCCTGTGGTATCGGCGCTCTTTTTTTGTGGAGCAGCCGTGCGAGGTCCGTTCGAGCGCTGGGGTTTGTCGCGGTCCTGACGTGGGGCCTTTTCTCCGCCGCCGTCCTTGCGCATGGTCAGACCGATGCGCTTGCGCGGCACGTCGACTTCGGTCACGCGGACGCGCACGACATCACCGGCTTTAACGACTTCATGCGGGTCTTTGACAAAGCGATCGGCTAGTTGGCTCACGTGGACAAGTCCGTCTTGGTGAACGCCGATGTCCACGAACGCGCCAAAGGCGGCGACATTGGTCACGGTCCCCTCAAGGCTCATGCCGACTTTGAGGTCTTTGATGTCCTCGACCCCATCTGTGAAGGTCGCTGTCTTAAAGCTTGGACGGGGGTCACGGCCCGGCTTTTCCAGTTCGGCAAAGATGTCCTGAACGGTCGGGAGACCGAATTTATCTGTGACGAACTCCTCAGGGGCCAAGCGCGCAAGGAGCTTAGGGTCTTTCATGACTTCTCGCAGGTCGCGGCCGCAAGCAGCTACGATTTTGCGTGCAACGTCATAGGCTTCTGGGTGTACCGATGAGGCATCGAGCGGTTCTGCACCGTCGGCAATGCGCAAGAATCCAGCGGCCTGTTCAAAGGCGCGCGGCCCTAGGCGTGGCACCGAAAGAAGGTCTTTGCGGGTTGCAAAGGCACCGTTGGCATTACGATATTCGACAATCGCTTCGGCCAGTGATTGACCAAGACCCGAGACCTGAGCGAGCAGCGGCGCAGAAGCCATGTTAAGGTCCACCCCAACCGCGTTCACAGCGTCTTCGACGACCGCTTCGAGTGATTTGCCCAGACGGAATTGATCAACGTCGTGTTGATACTGACCCACACCGATGGACTTTGGTTCGATCTTTACCAACTCGGCCAGCGGGTCTTGAAGACGGCGCGCAATCGACACCGCACCGCGAAGTGATACATCGAGATCAGGAAATTCACGAGCTGCGAGCTCCGATGCAGAATAAACCGAGGCGCCAGCTTCGGATACGACCACTTTTGTCGGCTTGGGCGCAGGAATATCGGCCAAAAGATCTGCGACCATCTTCTCTGTCTCGCGGCTTGCAGTGCCGTTGCCGATTGCAATGAGTTCGACGTTGTGGCGCTTGATGAGCGCTCCAATCGTCGCCTGAGCACCGCGCAGGTCCATTTTCGGTTGGAACGGATAAACGGTTGCCGTGTCCAAGAGCTTGCCCGTTGCATCGACAACAGCGACCTTCACGCCGGTGCGTATTCCCGGATCAAGACCGATGGTTGCGCGCGCTCCGGCTGGCGCCGCCAGTAGCAAGTCTTTGAGGTTGCGAGCAAAAACTGCGATTGCTTCTTCCTGAGCGCGTTTGCGCATATCCGTCATCAGGTCCAGCATCATGGTCAGCGAGAGCTTGGTGCGCCATGTCCAACCTGCAACTTTGGCGAGCCAAAGATCGGCTGCACCTTTGGCTTGAATTCCAAGTGCACCGCGGATCATCGTCTCTGCTTCTTCCGAGCCGACCTCTGCTGGCGGCGCAATATCGAGGCTCACAACACCTTCGTTCGAAGCGCGAAGCATGGCCAGGGCACGGTGGCTTGGAACATTCGCCCATTTCTCAAAATGGCCAAAATAGTCTGAAAACTTTGCGCCCTTTTCCTCTTGGCCGCTGATCACGGTCGAGGTGAGGACCGCAGCACCCTGCATATAGGACCGCAGTTTACCCAAAAGGACGGCATTTTCGCCCAGACCCTCGGCTACGATGTCGCGTGCTCCGTTTAAGACGTCCTTTGCTTCGGCAAAGGCCTCGCACTTGTAACCCTCTGCAAGCGCCTCGGGGTCTGCATTTCGTTCCGCAAAGAGAGCATCAACGAGTGGCTGCAAGCCGGCCTCTCGGGCGATGGTCGCGCGGGTGCGGCGCTTGGGCTTGTAGGGGAGATATATATCTTCGAGCGTTGCCTTTGTTTCTGCCGTCGCAATCGAGGTCTCAAGCTCGGGCGTCAGCTTTCCCTGTTCCCCGATTTCTTTGAGGATTGCCGCGCGCCGCGCCTCGAGTTCACGCAAATAACCAAGTCGATCTGCAAGGGTGCGAAGCTGGGTATCATCAAGCCCGCCGGTCACTTCTTTACGATAGCGGGCGATAAATGGCACCGTTGAGCCTTCATCCAAAAGTGCGACTGCCGAAGCGACTTGATCACCCCTCGCGCCAATTTCGCCGGCGATCGTAAGTGCAATGCGGCGTGCTGTATCCTGTGCCATTCGGGTCCTCTTGATTCTGCTCGGACTGCCGTTCTAGCGAGGGTCACGCAGAGCGCCAAGGCAGAACGCCTGAAACATTTCCCCAGAACGTCGCGAAAGAGCGCTCTGCTACTTGCAAAATAACCGTTTCCCCTACATAGACAGCCGTTGAACCTATCGCTCTTGGGCTGCTGTTAATGACTGAACTTACGCATATCCGGAACTTTTCCATCGTGGCGCACATCGACCACGGTAAATCCACTCTGGCAGACCGTCTGATCCAGTCCACAGCCACCGTTGCAGATCGCGATATGAAGGCCCAGCTTCTCGACTCGATGGACATCGAGCGCGAGCGCGGCATCACAATCAAGGCCAACACGGTTCGCATCGATTACAAGGCCGATAATGGCGAGACCTATGTTCTCAACTTGATCGACACCCCAGGGCACGTCGACTTTGCTTACGAAGTCTCGCGTTCCATGCGCGCTGTCGAAGGCTCGCTCCTCGTCGTGGACTCGACCCAAGGTGTCGAAGCGCAGACCCTCGCCAACGTCTATCAGGCGATTGAGGCCGACCACGAGATCGTACCCGTTCTGAATAAGATCGACCTTCCCGCAGCAGACTGTCCGCGCGTTGCAGCGCAAATCGAAGACGTGATCGGTATTGATGCCTCGAATGCGCTTCAGGTTTCGGCCAAGTCGGGCATCGGGATCAAAGAAACGCTCGAAGCCATCGTTCACCGTCTGCCTGCCCCCAAGGGGGAACGCGATGCACCGCTCAAGGCGATGCTCGTGGACTCTTGGTATGACGCCTATCTTGGCGTTGTCGTTCTCGTCCGTATCGTGGATGGCGTGCTGAAAAAGAACGACCGCGTGCGCTTTATGTCGAACGGCACCGTGCACCATGTGGACCGCATCGGTGTGTTCAAGCCCGGTATGCTCCCCGTCGAGGAACTCGGGCCGGGCGAGATCGGATTCCTTACCGCTTCGATCAAACAGGTGCGCGACACCCGCGTCGGTGACACCATCACCAGCGAGCGCAAAGGCGTGGAAAAGGCGCTGCCAGGCTTTAAGCCGTCGCAGCCCGTCGTGTTCTGCGGTCTTTTCCCCGTGGACAGCTCGGAATTCGAAGACCTTCGCGATGCGATTGAAAAGCTCGCGCTCAACGATGCGTCCTTCTCGTTCGAGATGGAAACCTCGGCCGCGCTTGGCTTTGGCTTCCGTTGCGGCTTCCTTGGTCTTTTGCACCTCGAAGTGATCCGCGACCGTATCGAGCGTGAATACAACATCGACCTGATCACCACTGCGCCCTCGGTGGTCTATCACCTCCATATGAAGTCGGGCGAGATCCGTGAGCTGCACAATCCCGCCGACATGCCCGAAGTGACCACTATCGATCACATCGAAGAGCCGCGCATTAAGGCGACCATCATGGTGCCGGATGAATATCTCGGTGATGTGCTCAAGCTTTGCCAAGATCGCCGCGGCATGCAGCTCAACCTGAGCTACGCTGGCGTTTCGCGTGCGATGGTGGAATATGATCTGCCGCTCAACGAAGTGGTGTTCGACTTCTATGACCGTCTGAAATCCGTGACCAAGGGCTATGCGTCCTTCGACTATGCCGTGACCGGTTACCGCGAGGATAACCTTGTCAAAATGTCGATCCTCGTGAACGACGAGCCTGTGGATGCGCTTTCGATGCTGGTGCACCGTGACCGTGCCGAAATGCGCGGCCGCGCCATGTGCGAAAAGCTCAAGGATCTCATCCCGCGTCACATGTTCAAAATCCCGATCCAAGCGGCCATCGGCGCCAAGGTCATCGCCCGCGAGACCCTCTCGGCCCTCCGCAAGGACGTGACCGCCAAGTGCTACGGCGGCGACGCCACCCGTAAGCGCAAGCTGCTCGACAAGCAAAAGGCGGGTAAGAAGAAGATGCGCCAGTTCGGCAAAGTGGAAATCCCACAAGAGGCCTTCATCTCTGCGTTGAAAATGGACAATTGATCAACTCGCTAAGGTGTAGTTACATGAAAGCCGCTCCGGTTCGGGGCGGATTTTTTGTTGGGTGGAGCTGACGTTGGGACAACAAGTATTTTTGGACACGAATATTCTACTTTCGTTTTTTGAAATATCGCAGCAGGAAGTCGAAACTCTATCGGATGCTGTATTGCTTGCAGACCATCAAGAGTTGATATTTGTTTCTACTCCTCAAGTTAAAAGAGAGTTTCATAAGCGTCGAAACGGTGTTCTTCATAAATCCATCAAAGATTTTTCTGAATTGAGAATGCCGCAGCCACCGATGGCGGTTAAGTCATTCTCTGGAATTGAGGAGTATTATAAAGCTAGAAAAGATTTAACTAATGTTCATCAGAAGCTTCTGGAGAAGATGCGTTCAGCGTCCGTTGAGCATGACTTTACCGCCGACCGTGTGATCGAAAATTATTTCGATAAGTGTAATTTTATTAACGAAAATAAAGAGATTCTGGAAGCTGCACATATGCGAACGTTGCTAGGTTTCCCTCCTGGTAAAAATGGTTCTGTTGGTGATCGCCTGAACTGGGAATGTCTCTTGTCGTTGCCAGAATATATAAATCTTACAATCGTATCTGACGATGTTGATTTTCGAGATAAGCTCAACAATAAAAAAGTCGATGATTTCCTTGAGAGGCAATGGGCCGAAAACAATGATGGTGAATTGAAATTATTTACAAATTTAACTGATTTTTTAAACTCAGAGTTTTCAGATATTCATTTGCCTAGCCTACTCGAAGTGGATTTTTTGATAACTAAACTCGGATTTTCTTCAAGTTTTTCTTCGACCCATGCATGTATTGAGAAGTTGGCTGCTGTGACGAGCTTCACGTCTAGACAAGTAAATGAATTAGTTGATGTTTTGAATTTTAATCCCAAAGTATTTTCTCTCGTTGAGAGTGCTGATGTGTCAGATTTCTATAGAATGATCTACGATGGTTATTTTGAAAAGCTAACAAGAGATAGTCGGCGTAGCCTGTTCAAAAAGATGAATCTTCGAACGGAAAGCGCTGTCGAACCTGAAGGTGATCTTCCGTTCTAGCTTTCCGCCCACGGGGCGGGCGCTTCTCGCCCACTCCTCGGTTCGGGCGCGTCTAAATTTAAGCGTCCCGCAGCCTTGCCGAGCTGTAAAAGCGCCCACTTGACCCATATCAATCCGCCGTTGCCGATTTCATGCTTAACTCTAAGTGTTGATAAGAGGAGGAACGCTGATGTTTAGGCTGGCGACTGTA
>CAYWUN010000097.1:0-11591 GCA_964461315.1 uncultured Aestuarium sp. | reverse complement strand
CTGGCGCACGGTGAAAGAGGTGTCCAGCACGTTCGGCAGACCTTCGGTGGTCAGCAGGCGCAGGTTTTTCTTGGCGGCAAAGATCGCCTTGGCTTCGTCCGAAGCACCGGGGGCGATGACGACCTCGGTGAAAATCTCGGTGATGGCCTGTGCGGTTTCGGCATCCAGCGGACGGTTCAGCGCAACGATTCCACCAAAGGCCGAGGTGCGGTCACAGTCGAAGGCCTTTTGGTAAGCTTCGATCAGAGTCGCGCCCTTGGCAACACCGCAGGGGTTGGCGTGCTTGATGATCGCAACGGCAGCGGTTTCGGCGGGGTTGAACTCGGCAACCAGTTCGTACGCCGCATCGGTGTCGTTGATGTTGTTGTACGAGAGTTCCTTGCCCTGATGCTGGACGGCGGTCGCAACACCCTGACGGGCAGAGCCGTCAACGTAGAACGCTGCCTGCTGGTGCGGGTTTTCGCCATAACGCAGGGTCTGCTTGATCTCACCAGCGACAACGCGGCGGCGCGGTGCGTCTTCGCCGATAGCCTTAGCCATCCAGTTCGAAACAGCAGCGTCATAAGCACCGGTGCGAGCGTAGGCGATCTGGGCAAGGCGCTGACGGAACGCATAGGTCGTTTGACCGTCATTTTCATCTAGTTCAGCCAAGAGCGCCGCATAATCCTCAACATCGACGACGGTTGCAACAAAACCGTGGTTCTTTGCCGAAGCACGGATCATCGCGGGGCCACCGATATCGATGTTCTCAATCATCTCTTCATAATCAGCACCGCGGGCAAGCGCTGCCTCGAAGGGATAAAGGTTCACGACCAAAAGATCGATTTCGCCGATGCCATGCTCTTTCATCGCAGCAACGTGCTCATCATTGTCACGAAGAGCAAGAAGGCCACCGTGCACCTTGGGATGAAGCGTCTTGACGCGACCATCCATCATCTCAGGAAAGCCGGTCACTTCCGATACGTCTTTCACGTCGAGACCAGCGTCCCGTAGCGCCTTAGCGGAACCGCCTGTTGAGAGCAGTTCGACACCACGCGCAGCGAGCGCCTTGCCAAGATCAATTAGGCCAGTCTTATCCGAAACGGAGAGAAGGGCACGGCGAATAGGATGCAGGTCAGTCATATGGTCCTCTGGGCTCAAAAGCTGTCGCTGCCCGCTATAGTATCTCCGACCAGATCTCGCAGGGCATCGGGTGTCGCCTGCGCTTTGGCCAAAGACCAGCGAACGCGGGTCGCATATGACATTGCGCGGCCAGATAAAACCACTTGCGATGCCGCACGTGGCTTTAATCGACCATTTTCTAGGTAAACAGAGGGTTCAAGGCGCATTTCAGCGGTGCCGTCATGCCGAAAGACCCAAATTTCACCACTCTTGAGCGCCATCGAAATCGCTGCGCCGCCCAAATCAACCTCGGCGTCGACTTCTGGATGAAGGTGAAAACGGATTGAAAAAGGTATGCCTTGGAGCTTTTCGACATCAAGCGCTCGGTCAAATCGCTTTTTGTCGCCGTCGCTGAGAGAACCGATGAAATCCTCACCCGCGAGCCCACGACCGTCGAGGCTTAGGTCGAGCGTCCGAGCATGAGTAAGACCATGTGTGCGCTGATACCCGTTATGAGCAACCTGCAAGCGACTACCATCACCCAAGGTCTCCCACTCAACGGGGACTTGATCAGGTACGTCGGTCAGCCACTCTCGGTCTAGCCCCCCAAGGCGGGTTCCCGAGCCGAGCCTCGAAGAGGAGTAGCCATCAATTGCAAGAGTGGAATGGCTTGCTGTGGCACGCCCTGCCCTGCGCCAGTCTTCCCCAAAACTCCGACCATTTCCGCAATTCACGATGACGGGACGGCGTCCCGAGGTCAGTTCAAATGCACAAGTCGATGCGTGGCCTTCGAAGCTCGCTGCGCCCTTTGGAGGAGCGGCGGCATCAACCACAACGCTGGTGCGTCCAGCGTTCATACGGACATACCCCATATAAAGGTCGTTCGTCGGCATCTGTTTATTGCCCGAGGCCGCAAGCGCTTGTTCTAAACGGCCTTCAATACCACGTCCGCCACCATGGAAACGAGCAAGTCCTCCATCAGAATGGCGTAATGCCCGCAGTGTCGGTACGATCCTGTCAATCGCAGCATGAATGGTGTGCGGAATCGGGCGATCTGCCTCGCCAAGCGCCTGAACAGACCAATGTAAGAGCGTTAATACTTCGAGCAGTTCCTGCGGGTTACGAGTGGGAAGACCACCCTGATCGTCTACTTGATTAACACAGTCCTTTGCGAGAATACGCACAGCAGGGTCAACGTATTGAGCCATTCCCTGAAGGGAAAGCCCAGCATAAATCATACCTGTCATTGCTTCAAAACGGGCCAGTCCAGGTTTTACAGTTTTCCCTCGTCGCGAAAGAAACAACGTCTGGTGCGCAAGGGATCGGTAGAAGCGATCCGTCCATTCTTGGTCTTTCCCGCGCATCAAAAAGAACGCGTGGTTAATCCATCGAATAAGTCGGCGCCCTGTCAGATCAGGCACCCAGCCCGGTCCACTTCCGTTGTCAAATCGCGCGATCCACTCAGCCACCCAAGCCTGAGCACGTTCTCGCGCTTTGAAGTCACCAACAGCTACGAGATCATCGAGCCAGGCGAAACCATGCAACTCGTCAATCGCCATGGCCGACTTGGCTTCGATCTCCCAAATCGATCCGGTCGGAGATTCTGTGAGCTCCCCTGCAAAAAGGAAATTTCCTGCAATCAACTGACGTCCGCGCGCGTAAATTCCAATCGAGCGCGGTTCGGGCTGAGACGAAAAACCAGTCGGGACCTTAGCGCGCGCGGCGATTCTCGCGTGAACGCGGTGCATGAATTCCGTGCCTTTGGCACTCAATAATTGCGACTTTGACAAGCGCGACTGCCTCGGTTTTGCGAGTTCCGCTAGTTATTACGGCAGATGTTAGCCAGACCTAAGCTTCGAGTCACGCAGGCTTTCGAAGAACTGCTACATAGAACCCGTCCATGCCGCCCATTTCCGGCCAATAGTCGGGACGCAAACGCAGGCCGCCTTCTTCTGTTTTCCAACTTTCCTCGACCCAAGAAAGGTTCAAAGCATCTCGATCAACATTCAACCCAGCATGCCGCTCAAGCGCCTCTTCAACCTGAACTTCACCTTCATCTGGCAAGAGTGAACAAGTACAGAAAACCAAACGTCCACCGGGTTTAAGAAGGCTCAAAGCATGGTCGATCATCGCCTCCTGCTGACCAATCAGTTCCCCAAACTCGCTTCCATCCTTGGCATAGGGAAGATCTGGATGGCGGCGGATTGTACCCGTGGCAGAGCAAGGGGCGTCTAGGAGAATTGCATCAAAACCCTTTTCGTCGAACTCAAATGCATCGGAAACCACCGTACGTGCTACAAGTCCCGTACGAACGAGGTTCTCCTCAACTCGGCGCATCCGCGATTCGGACACGTCGACCGCTGTGACATCTGCACCAGCGCTGGCAAGCTGCATCGTTTTGCCGCCAGGTGCAGAACAAAGATCCAACACCTTCTCTCCTTGTTGCGGCGCAAGAATGCGCACCGGAATTGCTGCGGCGGCATCCTGAACCCACCAAGCGCCCGTCGAGAATCCTTCTAGTTCCGACACCTGCCCCGCATCAGAAAGTCTAAGCGAACCGGTCGGAAGCACAGTTGCACCAAGCTTTTTTGACCAAGCCTCGGGGTCCGACTTCACCGTCAAATCGAGCTGAGCCCCTGCAAAGTGCGCAGTTTCCATTCCAGACACTGAGGATTTGCCCCATGCTTCAATCATCGGTCCACGAAGCCAATCTGGCAAACGTGGCTCGGGAAGACGATCCCAAGCGCCCGGACGCTCGGCAGCGACCTTGCGTAAGACTGCGTTAACAAGACCTTTCATCGCCTGCGTTCGCTTGTTGCGACCTACGATCTCGACACAAGCGTTCACGACGCCATGCGCGGCTTCACCATTCCAAATCTCGACGGTCCCTAGACGAAGTGCATTTCGAACAGTCAGAGGAGGCCGCTTTTGCAAAAACGGTTTAAGCATCCGATCCGCGCGATCCATTCCGCGTAGTGTGAGGACTGCGAGACGCTGGGCACGTGCACGATCTTCAGGAGCGAGATGCGCAAGCGCCCCACCTCCGATCAATTCTGACAGGAGTTTGCCTTCACCCGTTACTTCATCGAGCAAGAAATGCGCAGCAGCGCGCGGTGCAAGGCCGATCTGTGTCATGTGGTCCTCTTGAGAAGTCTGGCTCCCCGCGTATATCAAGACATGTAACCGGACAAGGAACACACCGATGGCCGATACCGAAAAGAACGACCTGCCACCTGCAGCGATCAGAGCGCTTCAGGAAGCAGAAGAGCGTCGCAAAGCCGCTGAGGCGGTGAAGTTACCGACCGAGCTTGGTGGGCGCGACGGACCCGAACCCGTGCGCTTTGGCGACTGGGAGAAAAAAGGGATAGCGATCGACTTTTAATCAGTCGATCCTAAAGGTTGCTGCACGACCCTGCCCTTGGTTTTCAGTAAAACGTACCTTGCGGCCGTCTACTTCAACCAACTGACAATTAAATGGAATCTCACGTTCGCCCCATGCCATGGTGCGGCAAAAATAGCCATTATCCCAGTCCCACCGCCCTGTAACATCTGACCCAACGGCACTACCTCCGATCAATCCATCAGCGGTTACGCGTAATTGTATTGGAAACAGGCCATGCTTCAGCACGCCCTGTTCCATCAAACCGACAAACGTCGAGCGGTCAGACACGACGCTGAACTCAGCAGCAGCAGCCGTAGGAAATAAAACTGCGAAAATTAGAGCCTTCATAAAGGGTCTCCATCATTGGACGACACCTAATTGATACGCTCCAACTAGCGATTCGGTTCAATTTTTGCTTTTCAGAGGCCGAGGACATCGAGCATCGAATACTCGCCCGTGGGTTTATCTTTGGCCCAAATCGCAGCTTTAACAGCACCGCGCGCGAACACAGCCCGATCTGTTGCGACATGACGCAGAACGATGCGCTCTCCCGCAGCTGCAAAAAGAACGTCGTGTTCTCCGACGATGTCGCCGCCACGAATTGCGGTGAAGCCGATATCGCCACGCCGACGCGCACCTGTAATCCCGTCACGTCCAGAATTACGGACATCCTTTAGGTTCACGCCTCGGCCTTCGGCTGCGGCCTCTCCAAGCATGAGTGCAGTACCCGAGGGGGCATCGACCTTGCGATTGTGGTGAGCTTCGATCACTTCAATGTCGAAGTCATCGTCGAGCGCAGCCGCAACCTTTTTTGTCAATTGAACCAATAGGTTAACGCCAAGAGACATATTACCTGCGCGGACAATTCTACCGCGCTTAGCGATCTCAGCGATGGCTTCTAGATGGCTGTCCTCGAAACCTGTCGTTCCAATAATATGTGCACAGCCTGCATCCGCTGCAATCTCGGCAAACGCAACGGTCGCATTTGGAGCGGTAAAATCGATGACTGCGTCAGCGCCAGAAAAGGCCTCCGTCGCATTGTCTGTGACAGTGACACCAATCGGTGCGCCCCCCATTGCCTCTCCGATATCGCGGCCAATCCAATCGTGTCCCGGGCGTTCCACTACAGATTTGAGTTTGGTCGAATCCGACTCAGTGATGATCTTGATGAGCATCTGACCCATGCGTCCAGATGCACCAGTGATCACGATTAGCGGCGAATTCGACATGTCCTAACCTTCCGTAGCGGTAAAATCTGCTATTCCACTGACTGCACCTCAAAGCCTCGCTTGGCAAGAGCGCAGCATCGGCTTACATGGTCCATATGGCAAAGAACCGTTTCTCCGAAGGCTCCGGCCCCTCTCAGCGTCAACTTCGTGTTGGCGAAATGTTGCGTCGTGCGCTCTCTGATGTGCTCCAACGTGGCGACGTGCATGACCCCGACCTCGGGCGCATGTCCATCACCGTGGGCGAAGTCCGATGTTCTCCGGACCTAAAGCATGCGACGGCTTTTGTGCTTCCTCTCGGCGGACAAGGCAAAGACGAAGCGCTCGCTGCACTTCGGCGCAACAAAGCTGAAATCCGCCATCAGATCGTGCGTAACATCACGCTTAAATATGCGCCGGACTTCCGCTTCGAAATCGACGAAACGTTTGACCGTATGGATGATGCGCGCCGCATGTTCGCGGACGAACATGTTCGTCAGGACTTGAACGACGATATCGAAGACGACGAAGAATAAGTCTCTCGATTGACCCAAGCGCCTGACTTTTATAGCAGGCGCCCCTGCAAATAGGCGGAGGCATGAATGGGCAAGCGCAAAGGTCGCGATATTTCAGGTTGGCTGGTCGTCGACAAACCAGCTGGGATCACTTCAACTGCGGTCGTAAACAAAGTGCGCTGGGCATTCGGCGCAAAAAAGGCTGGACATGCTGGCACTCTTGATCCCGAAGCCACCGGTGTGCTCGCTGTGGCGCTGGGTGAGGCGACCAAAACAATCCCTTATATCACCGACGCACTGAAAGCTTACGAGTTTTCGGTGACCTTGGGCGCCGCTACAAATACCGATGATGCCGAAGGCGAGATCATAGCATGCTCTGATAGCCGTCCGACCGATGAAGAGATCAAAGCTGCTCTGGGTAAATTCATTGGTGAGATCATGCAGGTTCCGCCAAAGTTTTCTGCGGTAAAGATTGACGGGCAGCGTGCCTATAAACTTGCTCGAGAAGATGAAGAATTCGAGATCGCAGCCCGCCCGCTTTGGGTCGACGAACTGCTTCTCACAGATCGCCCCGATAGAGATCACGCACTTTTGGAGATGACCTGTGGCAAAGGCGGCTATGTGCGCTCGATCGCGCGCGACCTTGGCGCCGAACTTGGATGCTTTGGCCACGTTGAATGGCTACGTCGTATTTGGTCTGGTCCCTTTGTCGCCTCGGAAGGTTTGAGCATCGAGACCATCGAAGCTCTGGCAAAGAAGCCAGAGCTTGATGCGCACCTCAAGCCTCTTGAAATTGGCCTTGCCGATCTTGCTGAAGTTCGCGTGCCGGCAGAAAGTTTGGTCAAACTCCGCAATGGCAACCCTGCAATGGTGTTCGCGACGGATGTCGAATACGGCGAAGAGTGTTGGGCGAGCTATGAAGGTCACGCCGTCGCTGTTGGCGTTTTCAAAGCTGGCGAGCTTCACCCAAGCCGCGTTTTCGTGCAAGAAAGCTAAGCCCCGCCGATGATCACGAGGCACTTCACCAAAGGCGATGCGGTTTCAGAGGCAATTTATTCTGATTGCGAGCAGTATCGATATAGCCTGACCCGTATTTGGGACGCGAACGGAACGCGTGCACTATTTGTAATGCTGAACCCCTCCACCGCCACCGAAGTGCAAAATGATCCCACAGTAGAGCGCTGTGAACGTCGGGCCCGAACGCTCGGTTTCGGCGGGTTTCGCGTTACGAACATTTTTGCTTGGCGCGACACGGATCCCCAAAAAATGCGAGCCGCACTAGATCCAGTCGGACCAATGAATGATGAAACGATCACGCAAAGCGCGCTCAAATGGGTTCGAGGGAACGACGACCAAATTATTTGCGCTTGGGGTGCGCACGGTGACCACCTCGAGCGAGGGTTCTTCGTCGAAGACCTTTTGAGGAACTGCGGAAAGCCACTCTACTCGCTCGGATTGACAAAGTCCGGCCACCCCAAACACCCGCTTTACATCGGATATTCCATTCAGCCCGAGCCTTGGGTCTTACGTTAACCATTCGATAACTTAATCGTCGGTTAACGCTCCTAAGGTGCGATAGTCATCAACTCTGTCACACAGTTGCCGGAGGTTGAAATGCTGTTGCTGCTAAGTTTGATCGGTTTTGCCATCGCTGGATTGTCGCTGCCGATTGACAGCGAAACGGACGAAACTTCGGAGCCGGAAACCTCAATCCCGCCAGAGGACATGGTCGTCAATGGCGGCCCATTGAACGACATTCTGTCCTCACTTGACGGCGACGACTATCTCGCTGGCCACAGCGGCAACGACATACTCGAAGGCGGAAATGGCTCTGACACGCTGATTGGAGGTATGGGAGAAGACATCCTCATCGGAGGCAATGGTGACGACATTCTTCACGGATACTACGACGACGATCTTCTTATCGGCGGTGAAGGTTCAGATCTAATGTTTGGCGGCAACGGCAACGATATTCTAGACGGACGCGACGTGGCCGATCAGCAAGACTTTTTGAACGGTGGAGCGGGAAATGACTGGATCATCGCGGGCGCAGGGGATCATGTGAACAGCGGTAGCGGTTCAGACTTTGTCGCTGTTCTCAGCGAAAGTGATGCACCCGTAGTGATCGACGACTTCACAGATGAGGACACAATCATAGTCGGCTATCCATCGGGTACAACCGAACCTGCGCTGTCCGCTCAGGCTGACAACGGAGGCATCATGATCCTCACTGACGGCAAGCCTCTGGTCTACCTTCAAGGGGCAGCAAATTTTGAATTTGGCTCTATCAAGTTCGAAGAGCTATAAAACAAAGGGTTTTTGCTTCCCTTTTGTGCACGTTTCAACTAAGAGCGCGCATCGGTTGGTGGAGACTCACCTTCCGAACCTCCAAGGGCCTTGCTGGACGACATCCCGGCCTGCGCCATAACCCCTTGATCTAAAAGGAGACCCCGATGTCGATTACTGCAGTAGAAAAAGCTCGTCTCATCAAAGAATTCGGCACCAAAGAAGGCGACACTGGTTCGCCCGAAGTTCAGGTTGCAATTCTTTCGTCGCGCATCGCGACGCTGACCGAGCACTTCAAGACCCACAAAAAAGACAACCACGGTCGCCGTGGTCTTCTTATGATGGTTGCTCAGCGCCGCAAGCTTCTCGACTATGTCAAAGGCAAAGACGAAGCACGTTACCAGTCGCTCATCGAGCGCCTCGGTCTGCGCCGCTAATCGAGCCGCAAGGTTCAGATTACAAACGCCCGTTCGCAAGAGCGGGCGTTTTTGTTTAGCGAAGCTCCATCAATTCGCCCAAGGTTACGATTTCGTACCCCACTGCCCTCAGACCTTGGATAATCAGGGGGAGCGCATCGCGCGTCACCTGACGGGATGAATACATGGGATGCAGCAAAATGATATCGCCTGCTTTGACCTGAGCGAGCGTCTGCTTGGCCAATTCCTCCGCCCCAAGACTGAGATCAAAGTCTGTTTCTGGTTCAACAGACCACATGACTGAAGCTCGCCCCTGTTCACCAAGGACATACGGAAGCATGAAGAGTTTTTTCCCGTAAGGCGGTCGAAAATAGATATACCCCTCATATCCGGAATCACGGATCAAATTGTCCGTTCGTGCCAGCTCTTCCCTCATCCACGCTGGCGACTTCAAGACCATGCGCTTGTGTGAAAAAGAATGGTTTCCGATCTCGTGTCCTGCATTGACCAAAGCAGCAGCGGATTGAGGTGACTTTTCAATCTCACCACCGATCAAGAAAAAGGTAGCGTGAACGCTAAGGCCTTCTAGTAGTTCAATAATTTCGTCCGTTTGAGCTTCGGTCGGGCCATCATCAAAGGTTAAAGCCACAACCTTTTTCTCAGTTTCAACATGCGAAACGATGTCCCCAAAAATCTGAAACTCACGTGAACGGCTAAGGGTGAATCCTGCCCAAGCGAGCAAAGCAACAAAGCCAAAGAACAATAAGAGTGATCTAAACATTTAAAAAACCGGCAATAATTTCATCGGACACGTTTCAAAATTTAACTGAAAAAAGCAGTGCTTTCCAAATGCCTTATTTTCATGTATGCGCCCCGCATCTGAGACGTTGCGTTTTGACCTTGGCGCTCGAATTAGGATGAAAAGGTCGGTGGCAATGGGGCCACCATGCAAACGGGAGACCCGCAGGGGCGGGAGTGCTCCCAACTAGGATACGCTAGATGTTCAACGAAGTTAAAAAATCGATCCAGTGGGGCGAAGAAACTCTAACTCTGGAAACCGGCAAGGTTGCCCGTCAGGCTGACGGCACTGTGATTGCCACCCTCGGCGAAACCTCGGTCATGGCAAACGTGACCTTCGCTAAAGAACAAAAGCCGGGTCAAGACTTCTTCCCGCTGACTGTTCACTACCAAGAGAAATATTATGCCGCCGGTAAAATTCCGGGCGGTTTCTTCAAGCGTGAGGCACGCCCGACTGAGAAAGAGACGCTCACCGCGCGCCTGATCGACCGTCCGATGCGTCCGCTCTTTGCACCTGGCTTCAAGAATGAAGTTCTCGTCATGTGCACCGTGCTTTCGCACGATCTTGTCAACGACCCTGACGTCGTAGCAATGATTGCGGCTTCGGCTGCACTCACCATTTCAGGCGTTCCGTTTATGGGCCCTGTCGCTGGTTGCCGCGTAGGTTTTGTTGACGGCGATTACGTTCTCAACCCGACCGTTGATGACATGGACGGGCTTCGCAACAACCCCGAGCAGCGTCTCGACCTCGTTGTTGCAGGCACCAAGAACGCTGTGATGATGGTTGAATCCGAGGCATACGAGCTTTCCGAAGCCGAAATGCTTGGCGCTGTGACCTTCGCACACGAGCAGATCCAGCCAGTTATCGATCTCATCATCGACCTCGCTGAAGATGCAGCCAAAGAGCCCTTCAACTTTGTAGCTCCTGATTACTCGGACCTCTATGCTGCTGTTAAGGCCGCTGGCGAAGATCAGATGCGCGCTGCCTATGCGATCACTAACAAGCAAGAGCGCGTTGCCGCTGTTTCTGCGGCCAAAGAAGCGATCAAAGCCGCTCTTACCGAAGAGCAACTCGAAGACGCAAACCTTGGCTCTGCTCTCAAGAAGCTAGAGTCGAGCGTTCTTCGTGGCACAGTTGTTAAGGAAGGCAAGCGCATCGACGGCCGTGCTCTTGATCAGGTTCGCCCGATCGTTTGCGAAACCGGTCTTCTTCCGCGCACCCACGGCTCTGCTCTCTTCACCCGCGGTGAAACCCAGGGCCTCGTAGTCACCACGCTTGGCACTGGCGACGACGAGCAAATCATCGACGCTCTGCACGGCAACTCGCGTTCGAACTTCCTGCTGCACTATAACTTCCCTCCCTACTCGGTAGGTGAAGTTGGCCGCGTAGGTTCGCCGGGTCGTCGCGAAATCGGTCACGGTAAGCTCGCTTGGCGTGCGCTTCAGGCTGTTCTGCCTGCTGCAACAGACTTCCCCTATACCATCCGCGTTGTTTCTGAGATCACCGAGTCCAACGGTTCGTCTTCGATGGCTTCGGTCTGTGGTGGCTCGCTGTCGATGATGGACGCTGGCGTTCCGCTCAAGGCACCTGTTGCTGGTGTTGCTATGGGCCTCGTTCTTGAAGATGACGGCGACTTTGCAGTTCTGACCGATATCCTCGGTGACGAAGACCACCTCGGCGACATGGACTTCAAAGTAGCAGGTACCGAAGCCGGTATCACCTCGCTCCAGATGGACATCAAGGTTCAGGGCATCACCCCTGCAATCATGGAAAAAGCACTCGAGCAAGCACGCGCTGGCCGTCTGCACATCCTGAGCGAAATGAGCAAATCGCTGACCTCGGCAAACGAGTTCTCGGTTCACGCTCCGCGCATCGAAACCATGCAGA
>CAYWUN010000096.1:0-11631 GCA_964461315.1 uncultured Aestuarium sp. | reverse complement strand
GCAGCCGTAAATTCTGTGACCGCATGAACGCTTTCGCTCAGAAAGAGGGTCTGCCCGGCATGGGCTATATCTTCTGGCGTGACGGTGAGAACGGCGAAATGGAAGCCGCTGGCCCGCTCGCCAAGAACATCGGCCCGGAGCGCACCGAAGCGATCCGCCAGCAGCTCGGACTTGGTGTCGGCGATGCGGCTTTCTTCCTCGGTGGTAAACCTGCTGCCTTTGAAAAGGTTGCTGGTAAGGCCCGCACCGTCATCGGTGATGAGCTGGGCTTGACCGAGACCGACCGTTTCGCCTTTGCTTGGATCGTGGACTTCCCGATCTATGCAGCAGACGAAGAGACCGGCAAGATCGACTTCGAACACAACCCCTTCTCGATGCCGCAGGGCGGTATGGATGCTCTCATGGGTGATCCGCTTTCGGTCAAGGGCTTCCAGTATGACCTCGCTTGCAACGGCTACGAACTCGTGTCGGGTGCGATCCGTAACCACAAGCCCGAGATCATGTTCAAGGCTTTCGAAATTGCGGGTTATGGCAAGGAAGAAGTCGAAAAGCGTTTCGGCGGTATGGTCAACGCGTTCCAGTATGGCGCTCCGCCCCACGGTGGTTGTGCAGCAGGTATCGACCGTATCGTGATGCTTCTTGCCGACGAGCAGAACATCCGCGAAGTCATCATGTTCCCGATGAACCAGCGCGCAGAAGACCTCATGATGGGCGCGCCGAGCGAGCCGATGAACGAGCAGCTACGCGAACTTCGTCTCCGCGTGCTTCCGCCAGAGGCATAAACCTCTACGACATTGAATAAGAAGGCCGGATGCTGTGAAATGCCTCCGGCCTTTTTGTTTTACTCCTCAAGATGGTCAGTCTGTTTCGTACCCCACTTTTTCTTGTGTGGCGGGTGGGGTAAATATCGCTATGGTTTAAAGAAAAGAACCTGACCGACGGAGTATGGTTCCCGTGACTATCGGCGATCCCGAAACTGCCGCGATCCGATTTGGCTTGGGACTTGGTCCTTTAGCCGAATGGGATGTGCATCCAGACGACATGCTTCTTCGTCTTGTGGGGCGGGACGAGGCCGCTGCGCGTTGGCCGATCCCGCTGTTCGCAGAGGCCAAGCCAAGCCTTGCGGATCAGTTCCAAACAACACTTGATATGAACGCGGCCCGCGATGCCGTTGACATTGAACGGCAAGCAGAGCTCAGCGCGTTGCGCCAAACCTATGCCGAAGACATGTCCACGCTCTATTGGGAGTGCTTTCGCAACACGCTTGCACGCGCGAGCCTCTCGCGGGACGGGTTTCGCGAAAGGCTTGTCGAATTCTGGGCCAATCATTTTACGGTTCGGTCGGAAAACAGCCGCACTCGCCACCTTGTGACCCCCTTTGTTGAAGAGGCCATTCGCTCTCGCTTGACGGGGCGCTTTGCCGATATGCTCTGGGCCGTGACGATCCATCCAATGATGCTTTTGTATTTGGACCAAGTGTCCTCGATTGGTCCTAATAGCCGTGTCGGACGCGGATCTGGGCGCGGGCTGAACGAAAATCTTGCACGAGAACTGCTTGAATTACATACGCTTGGTCCCAACGGCCCCTATGAACAGACCGATGTGCGAGAGCTTGCCGAGCTTTTAACCGGACTAAACTTTCGTGCGGCGAACGGTTTTGCCTTTGAGGAACTGCGCGTTGAACCTGGTTCCGAAACAGTGCTGGGCGTGACTTATCCGGCGACGGCGGATCTGGCGAACGTGCTTTCGGTTGTTCTGGACCTTGCTGCTCATCCTTCGACGGCACGACACATAAGCCAAAAGCTCGCGACGTATTTTGTAAGTGACGCTCCCCCGCAAAATCTTGTGGAGGAAATGGCCAAGCGGTTCGAGGCGACAGGCGGTGACTTACTTGCCGTCTATGAGGCCATGTTGAAGCACCCTTTGGCATGGGAGGCTCCGCGTCAAAAAGTAAAAACACCCTTTGGCTTTGTCGCCTCTGCACTTCGGGGACTGGGCGTAGGAGAAGTGTTTTTTGACACAGTTCCGCGCAGTGTTCTCAGGATGGGGTTTGAGCGGCAATTGGCTGTTATGGGGCAAGACTGGCAACGTCCCGTTGGGCCAGACGGGTTCGCGATGTTGGCGCATGAGTGGGTCACACCGCAAGGCATGGCAGGTCGGATCAATTGGGCCATGACTGTCCCGCAAACCATAACGGAAGAGCTTCCCGATCCGCGCGCCTTTGTTGAAACCGTCTTAGGCCGCGAGGTCCCTGAGAACGTGAGGTTTGCTGCTCGGGCCGCCGAGACGCGCTCTGAAGGGGTTGGTCTCGTTCTCGCTTCGGCTGCGTTCCAAAGGAGATGACAATGCGGAGACGAGATTTTCTCATTGGATGCTCGGCAGCAGCGGCGCCTCTCTGGACACCGGTTGTCATGGCCTCGGGGCCGTGGGAGGCGCGGATTGTCGTGATCATTTTGCGGGGCGCGATGGACGGCTTGGATGTAGTTCGTCCCGTTGGCGACCCCGACTATGGCCGGTTGAGGCCGAGCCTCGCCGTGCAAGAGGGCGAAATTGCCCTTGGCGGAATATGGGCGATGCACCAAGCGCTGGCACCTCTGGCCCCGCTTTGGCAAAGCCGACAGCTTGGATTTGTTCATGCGGTTTCAACGCCCTATCGGGACCGCCGAAGTCATTTTGACGGGCAAGATATCCTTGAGGCAGGGGGGAACGATCTGACCGGACGGCCTCGTGGAGGATGGCTTAATCGTTTGGTTGCCGAGACTCCATCAGCGACAAGCCGGACCGCTTTTGCGATTGGGCGCGAAGAGATGCTGATCCTTGATGGCAGCGCCTCTGTTTCAAGTTGGTCGCCTGAGGCAGGTCTATCCCTCTCGCCGCAGGCGCGTCGGCTCTTGACGCAAATCTACGAGGGCGATGCCCCCTTTGAACAAGCAAGTGCGGATGCAATCGCGATCGCGGATGAGGTTGCTGGGAGTGATGGGAGCGCGGTCGCCGTCGAGGGCGTCAATGGTGGCACCGAGCATGCGAAGCTTGCTCAATTTGCCGCCGCACGGCTCAAGGAAGACACGCGGATTGCAAGCTTTTCACTTTCTGGCTGGGATACCCACAATGGGCAGGCCCGCGATATGGGGCGAGCGCTTGCGCGGCTCTCGGACACGATCCTGACGCTCAAGGCAGAACTTGGGGTGCTCTGGGAAAAAACTGCGGTTATGTGCCTGACCGAGTTTGGACGGACCGCTGCGGAGAATGGAAGTCGCGGGACCGATCACGGCACGGGCGGCGCGATGATATATGCGGGCGGCGCATTGAAGGGTGGACAAGTGTTTGCGGATTGGCCGGGCCTAAGTGAAGCAGACTTATACGCCCGCCGTGACCTCATGCCGACCCGCGATGTTCGCGCTCATGCGGGCTGGATCATCCGCAATTTAACAGGGCTATCGACCTCGGTGATTGAGGCGACGGTATTCCCCGATGTTGAACTTGGCTCCGATCCGAAACTTGTGCTTTAGAGAGTTCGCGCATGCACGAGGCGTTGATGTACTTCGGCGGCGAGACGGCTTAATGGCGGAGCGATTGGTTTTCGGGCCTGCCTCGCGCTTGCCAGTTCTGCAACAGCGTCGGACAGGGCAGGGTCCTTGGTGCTAACCGCGATGCTGTGCACAAACTGAGTAAGATAGTCGATTTGCCCCGCGGACTTCACATCAATGAGTGCATCCGCGATCAAGGCAAGATCATCCTGAAGCGCAATCGGGTCGGGGCAAATTTGCTCATCACTCAAAGCGCGCGGTCCCTTTGGGCGACGGTCATAGGGAAGATGCTCTAGGATCGCGACCTGAAATTCGGCAAGCGAGGTGATCGGTTTGGCCAGAAATCCATCTGCGCCAGCAGCAATAGCCCGCTCTTCGCCAAAACGATCTCCGCTCGTCGCAAGGAGCACATCGACGCGTGGACGCGCAGTGTTCAACTCCTCAATAAGTTCTTCGCCCATGCCATCGGGGAGTCCCAGATCGGTGATCACCACCGAGGGACGATAAACCCTAAGATGCTGTCGCGCATGCAAAATACTGTCGGCCCGACGTATCCGAGCACCAGACTTAAGGCACAACAGGCGAACCGCTTCGCATGCAAAACGGCTGTCTTCGACCAAAAGGACGGTATGACCAAGCAAGGGCAGGGAAGCCGTCGGCTTGCGGTGGCGATTGAGGTCTTCGAGGATATCCATGATCATCTCCGGTGGCAGAACCCGATACCCCAGTTCTGCGCCAATATGGTAAATCGTCGGTTAAAGACCGCGACGCTATGCCACGAAAATCTACGTTGCCAATGCTGCGAGTGCGAAAGATACTCTGCCAAATTGTGTGCGAGGAGACATCTTATGATCGGAAGACTTAACCACGTGGCGATTGCTGTTCCGGATTTGGAAGCTGCTTCTGCCCAATATCGTGACGTTTTGGGTGCGAATGTTGGTGCTCCTCAGGACGAGCCTGACCACGGTGTGACTGTGGTTTTCATCGAGCTGCCGAATACCAAGATCGAGTTGCTTTTTCCGCTGGGCGAAGGTTCCCCTATCCAAGGCTTTCTCGACAAGAATCCGTCGGGCGGCATTCACCACATCTGCTATGAGGTCGATGATATTATCGCTGCACGTGATCATCTCAAGGCCAATGGTGCCCGCGTTCTCGGAACGGGCGAGCCTAAGATCGGTGCTCATGGCAAGCCCGTTCTTTTCCTTCATCCCAAGGATTTTAACGGAAGCTTGATCGAGCTCGAACAGGTTTAACCCTTGCCCTCTGCGCCAGAGCCGCTAGGTCTGGCGCAAATCTGAAAAGGAAGTCCCATGAACATCACTTCTGCCATCGTCCTGTTCGCCGTGATCTGGTTCATGGTGTTCTTTGTGGTGCTTCCGCTTCGCCTTAAGACTCAAGGTGAGGTTGGCGAAATCGTTCCCGGTACGCATGCCTCGGCTCCTTCTGATCCGCAAATCAAGAAGAAGGCAAAGGTTACGACCGTCGTTGCGATTGTCCTTTGGGCGATTATCGCAGGAACGCTATTGTCCGGTTACTTCTCGGTGAGGGACGTTGATTGGTTCCATCGCATGTCCACTCCCGAGGTGAGCCGTTAATCTGCCAGCCTGTGGTAAAGGTGCGTAAAGGTCGCGGCACCTAGCACGGGCACAAGCAGGTTGATCAGCGGAAAGCTGAGCGGGACGGCCATGAGGCAGCCTGCAAACCAAATCTCGATACTATGAGCTTTGCGCATCTTGATCGCGCCATCGCGGCCAAGGCGTCGCATTGCGACCATCTGGAAATATTCTCGGCCCAAAAGATAGCCGTTCAACACATAGAAAATCGCGAAGCCAAAGAACGGGAGTAGCAGCGAAAGCATCAGCGCAACGATGTTCAATAGGATCATCGTGCCGAGGAAGGCAAAAGTGTCGCTAAGTGCCTCTTTGAAGGGAATGCGCGGCGGGACAGGAAGGCCTTTGTAGTGCTCGTCCTCGACCGCTTGGGCCACGTCATCAAGAAAGAAAGACGTGATCGCCGATGCAACGGGCACCATCAGAAAGACGGACAACCCGAGCATCAAAAAGAAACCGCCGACCGAAACGACGTTTCGCGTCCAGTCAACTTCACCAACCAAAGGGAAGCTTAGGGTTTCGGGGAAAAACACCTGAATGGCCGAGACCAAAAGAAACGTCAGGCCAAATAGCGCAGCTAATGAAAGTCCGATACCCTTGAGCAGAACGCCCCGAAACCTTGGATCAGGGAGCTGACCCAAGGCTTTGAAAAAGTCGGTGAAGATCATTCAGCGATCCACTTTGTGATTTGCGCAAGATCGGGGCGCGGTCGCTCGGGGGCCGCGTTTTCATAGCTGCCAAGGTGGATCACGCCTGCAACCGCTTCGCCGTCCTGCATGTCAAAGAACTCGCGCGCGCAGGCCTCATCATGGCTGGCCCAACCCGAAAGCCAGTTCGCGCCATAACCCATCGCATGTGCTGCGTTCACAAGCGCAAGGCACACGGCACCAGCGGAATAGACCTGTTCGATTTGCGGAATGCCAGCCGAAGGTTTGGGCGAAGACAGAACAACAACAGCCAATTGCGCATTTCCATAGGTCGCAGCCGATTTCGCAAACTTGTCGGGGTCAACGCCAAGGGCCGCGCCTTTTGCAGGCATCGCCGCAGAGATGCGAGCGAGAGCGCCTTTTTCAAGCACCACAAAGCGCCAAGGCTCAAGCTTGCCGTGGTCAGGGGTCCGCGCAGCGGCGGTCAGAATTGTATTCAGCTCATCCGCATTTGGAGCGGGGGCTTTCAAAAGCTTTGCCGGCTGCGAACGGCGGGTCAGAAGAAAATCAAGAACGGCATCATTACGTTGAGACATGTCTACTCCTATGGTTGGGTCCTATTTAGTCACTCGTTCAATGTGGTTCTAGTGTCTAAGGATCAAATCAAAGAGCTGAAGTCAGCAAATTTCAGTGCTAGGAAAAGCCATGAGCGATTTAAAAGAATTTCTAGCGGGAAGGGTCGAGTTCACAGTCCGTGCTACTCCCAAGTCCAGTCGGGACCGCATCGTGATCGAGGGCGATGAAATTCGCGTTTATGTGACGACGGTTCCTGAAAACGGCAAAGCGAATGCGGCCATTATCAAGCTCCTCTCAAAGGCGCTTGGGGTGTCGAAAAGCTCGCTTTCGTTGGTGCGCGGAGACACCTCTCGGGACAAGACTTTTCGGTTAGACTAGGCCTCGTCCTCGTCTATAAGCTTGAGCCGATAAACCCCTTCTGGCAGGTCAAGTGCTGCCTCGAGATCACGGACTTGGGTAAATGAAAGGGTGATGGTCATCACTCGATCATGCACCGGATCGTATTGTTCGATCGTAACGCAATCGTCAAAAGCATTGACGGTTACATCTTCTTTTAAGGGCGTCTCTCCCTCATCAACGAGGGTGACAACGGTGGCGTCGAATTCGTGTTCGATTGTAAACATACCTTCAGCCTAGACCTGTCCTTCGGGCACGGAAAGAGGAAACTGTCAGCCAAATCTTTGTGATCACCACTGGCGGCTTGGATGCAAATCATTAAACTGGACGAAAAAGGTTCAGGCATGCGCATACTTCTGTCCGCACTCACTTTTGCAACGCTCTTGGCGGGCTGTGCTGCGCCCATGCCCGATGTGCCTAGGCAAATGCCTGAAGAAATCGAGACACAGACAATCGGGCGGGAACGCGCAAGAGAGATCGTTGAGCGCTTTATCAACGTTGTTGATCGTGTTGGCCCAGTGGCCGAAGATGTCTGTGTCGCCGCGCAGACCATGGACCGCTGTGATTTTCTGATTGCCGTTGATGATAGCCCCGAGGCACCATCGAACGCGTTTCAGACAGAAGACAAGAACGGGCGTCCTGTGATTGCCTTTACGTTGGCGCTACTTGCGGATGTTCAGAATGAAGATGAGCTGGCCTTTGTAATGTCCCATGAGGCCGCGCACCATATCGCGGGTCATTTGGTGCGTCAGCAACAGAACGCAACGGTTGGTGCAGTTGTTCTTGGTCAAATCGCAGGCGTTCTAACAGCCGGTTCGACCGAGCGTATCAGAGAGGCGCAGGAAATCGGAGCGGCAGTGGGCGCGCGGTCCTATTCCAAGCGATATGAGCTTGAAGCAGATGCGCTTGGTGCGCTAATTGCGATGGCCGCTGGATTTGATCCCGTGCGCGGCTCACTCTTTTTTACCCGCATACCTGATCCAGGTGATCGCTTCCTTGGGTCTCACCCTGCAAACAGCGACCGACTTGCCGTTGTGCGTTCGGTTGCGAGCGGATCGTGAGCTGTTTGATCTAGCGCAAAGTGTCGTTTGAAATCACGTGATTAACCTTGGCCCAATTTGATTGGGAAGGTTTTATCATGCATCCGATGGGCGAAATTCGCACGCATTTCTGGCTTACACTTGGAATGGCAAAACATTGCCGCGCCGACCTTGGGCGTGCTTTGGCCGAGGGCGAAATTTCCCAGATGGAATATGCTGATATGGTGACGGCCTGTCGTGGGTGCGATGCACCCCATGCTTGCTCGGAATGGCTCAAGACTGCCGAGCAAGATGACGCGCCTCCGGCATATTGCGTAAACCAGAGGCGCTTTGCTGAACTTGCAGATTAATTCTTGAGTCCGCTTAACAGGGAGGCTGCTGCGCGCATGTCTCCTCCTGCGAGGTCAGAGAGAGACTGGCCCGCGACGGGCGAGTAGCCTTGATTGCTAAGCGATGCCATCAATGTGCCTGCATCTTGGTTCAAAAGAACCGCGAGCGTTTCAATCGGAGCCGTGGTTACAAGTTCCACCGCGACCATGTCAGGGCGCATGCGACCGCCTTCTTCGCCGCCGACTGAAACAAACGAAAGCGCGAGGATAAGGACCGATGCCCCAACAACGGTCAACGCAACAGGACGCTTAAAGTAACCGGTCATTGCGCGCCAGTTTAGCACCACGTGCAGGATGACAGCGACCACCATGACCAGCCCGACCCATTCGTGAACGACTTTGTTCAGTCCGGTGCTGGCATGGAAAAACATCAAGATACCGGTGACGCCGATAATGAGAAACGTGCCAATGGTAAGGGGTGTTGCGAATTTTCTAAGGTTTTTCATTTTGGAACTCACTTCTATGCGCGGGTGATACGTTGCACGCGCTGGGTTCCGTCGCGGAAAAAACCGAAAAACGACTGCAATGTTAGGCGCTTGACTGAACTCGCTTAAACCTGCGGGGCGTGTTCCGAATGGTCTGGCCGATTGATCTGAAAAGTACGTAAGAAATATTCGAACGAATATAAAACGCAGACCCATTGGGCCGTTCTTCTTCTCGAAGGAGAATTGGATGACTTTTCAGGTGCGCATGACAATCAATGTAGAACAAGCAGGCATTCCAGTTTGCTCCAAAGCGGCTTTGGAGAATTTTCCAAACGCGAAGCTCGCCGATATCATGCAAGTTCAGGCAATCTGTCATGAATGCAATTGGAAGTATCGGCCAGACGCATGGCTAGACGGGTCTTCCGATAACGGGATCAGCCGTAATTGCAAACTTGCTTCGGTTTGGCTTCGATTGATGAGCGCCTGAGCCTTGTGCTTTTGATCTCCGCGACTAGGGTAGCGGAATGAAGATCCTCGACAATATTATCACCGACCGCGGTTCAAAATACTCTGTCTCGGGGGCGCCTTGCCAATCGGCAGACGAGGCGAAAGAATTCATCAAAGAGCTCTGTAAAACCAAGAAGTTCGCCAAGGCGACCCACAACACTTGGGCGGTTCTTCTGGACGATGGTCCGCTTAAGAATGATGATGGAGAGAGCGGCGCGGGCATGGTCATCGTGCGCATGCTGGAACGCGAAGAGTTTCGCGGGCATATTGTCTGTGTCACCCGTTGGTTTGGCGGGAAGCATTTGGGCGGGGATCGGTTCCGCCATGTCCAGACTGCAGTCCGCACCTATCTTGACGAGATCAAATAAACCATTTGCGTTAGATCAAAGCGCCGCGCAGGCTTCGGCACCACACATGGTTCATACCTTAATGGGGAGAGAGCCATGTTTGGACTTAAGAAATTTGAACCGCATTTCGATTTGATGCACGAGATGGCAGAGACAGCCGGCGTTTCGCTGAATCAGGCTCTTGATAACGGCCTAGGCGGCGCACAGCGTCTGCGTTCGGCCATGATGCGCTGCGCTTACTGTGATGACGTAGAAGGGTGCCGCAAGTTCCTCGGTGACAAAAGCGAGACCACACAGGAGCCGATGGCGACTTGTCCTAACAAGAGCTTCTTGATGGAGCTTAAAGAAGCTTAAGAGCACCTCTAATATCAGCACGCTTCCGCAAACCTAATCTTGGTTATATGTTTGCGGGGCATGTGCTGATTTATAAGGAGGCGTCATGAAATACTTCTTTGAGCGCCTCAAACATCGCACGATCTGGAGCTTTGAGGGTGTTGCGGATGCTTGGAGCAACGAGCATTCCTTTCGCTCGTGGGTTTGGGCCAATTTGGTCTCGGGCGCGCTTGCCTTTTGGCTCTTGGACGGTGCGGAGCTTGCTCTCATTATTGTCCTTGGTATTCTCGTTCTTGCCTCAGAGCTCATGAACACCGCGATCGAGCGTGCGGTGGATCTTGTCACCAAAGATCAGCACATCTTGGCGAAACAGGCCAAGGACGCAGGGTCGGCGGCTGTTGCGGTAACAGCGATTGCCGCAGGGATCGCTTGGGTGGTAGTACTTTTCAACTAAATCTACGACCAAAGGAGGGGCGATCTGTTGATCTGCCTCAATTTTTGGTTGTGAGTGCAGGGCTAAAATCCCTCCATCAACATTGGAGGCTCACATGCGTCACGTCACTCACCTCATCGCTCTTGGTTTCATCGCGCTCGGCACGCAAGTGGCCGCCGAGAGTTTCGAGCAGATCAAAATCGAAGCGGGCGAAAAGCTCTTTACCGCCGAATGCCGTCGCTGCCATGCCCCCGATGCCAGCGACCCAAGCTATGGCCCCATGCTCGACCATGTGGTCGGACGCGCCGCAGGATCGGTCGAGGGTTATGACTATTCCGAAGCCCTCGCCTCCTCAGGCATCGTCTGGACCCAAGCCGCTCTTCGCGCATGGATGGAAGACAACGACGGCTTCATGCCCGGCACCAAAATGCGCCACGTCGGCATCGAAGACCGCACCGTGCAGGACTTCATTCTGGCGTATCTGGAGAGTATTTCGGGGTAGCGGCATATCGGCTAACTGACGCGATTTACAATTTAAGATTGCAAAAAAAATGCAAATCCTAAGCATAAGTGTGTCGGAAAACCACTAATCCTCTGAGGCCGAAAGCCTTGGTCAGCGAAGTTTTCGTTGCAATCAGGGGGGGGTGGTGGATATCTAATTGATACTAGTTTTTTGGTATTGTGTTGAAGTGGTGTTAAGAGTGCTGAGTTTTTCACGAAGTTCACGGGAAAATTTAAATAAAGGATCGCTCAATTCACGCGATTCGAACGTTATCTATTCCTTTGGGCTTTGGTTTCTTGCCCAATGGTGGATATGGAGTTTAGTTTCATTTGTATTCTTCGTTCCAGGGATGGTCGCGGGCCAGGAGCAGCAAGAAAATACAATTGATCCTCGACTGGAAATTTTAGTCTCGACAGATTTTCATAAAACCCTCGAAGCAACCATGAGTGAGTTGGCTGCAAAAGATTATGTGTGTCTTGAAATGACAGATATTCACGCTAGCTGCGTTGGACTGTTCAGTTTCGAGCTAAAGCAAAAAAGCTCATCAGTTTCCCTAAACTCATCGTTAGATCAATTTATCAGCCAAGAATGTAGCAGCTTCAAAAAACTTCTTGAATGTTTCGAGGTGGAATTGGGAGGTCAAATTCTCAGAGTAAGGCGAACAGGCTCCAACCTCGTCACACTTGATCTGGAGGATCGCCGAATTTTGGTTTCGCCCGTACTGGTAACCCTAAGAATGAAATGAGGACTTGAAGGATATTACCCCTTCAAAACACCCCACAAATCATACTCCCCAGCCTCGTCAACTTCAACTTGAACGATATCACCGACGGACAACTCTTCCGTGCCTTCGTCGATAAAGAGGTTGCCGTCGATCTCGGGGGCGTCGGCCCATGTGC
>CAYWUN010000095.1:0-11730 GCA_964461315.1 uncultured Aestuarium sp. | reverse complement strand
TGTGGCGTGAGGTCGATGCGCAGGGCTTCCTCGTGAACTCCTTCGCCGACACGGTAAGTGCGAAATTCCCGATGTATGTCGTTCGCGGCATGGGCGGGGTGCTCTATCTCACCGGCGCGATCATCATGTGCTACAACCTCTGGATGACTGCCTTCAGCAAGCGCGTGCCTGCTGCAGTCGCCACCCCCGCAGAATAAGGAGAACTGATTATGGGTATCCTTGATCGCCATAAGGTTCTTGAGAAAAACGCCACTCTGCTGCTTATCGGTAGCCTTGCAGTGGTCACCATCGGCGGGATCGTTGAAATCGCTCCGCTGTTCTATCTGGAAAACACCATCGAGGATGTAGAGGGCGTTCGCCCCTACTCCCCGCTGGAGCTGGCAGGTCGCGAGATCTACATCCGTGAAGGGTGCTACGTCTGCCATAGCCAGATGATCCGTCCGATGCGTGACGAGGTCGAGCGCTATGGTCACTACAGCCTCGCGGCCGAGTCCAAATACGACCACCCCTTCCAATGGGGGTCGAAGCGGACCGGTCCCGACCTTGCGCGTGTCGGTGGTCGCTATTCCGATGAATGGCATGTTGACCACCTCACAGACCCGCAGTCGGTTGTGCCCGAGTCGGTCATGCCGAAATACGGCTTCCTTGCGAATGCCGTCATCGAGCCGACCTACATCACCGACCTGATGGAGACGCACGCGATTGTGGGCGTTCCCTACACCGAAGAGATGATCGCAGAAGCTCAGGCCGACTTCCTTGTGCAAGTCGATCCTGACGGTGACTACGATGGTCTTGTCGAGCGTTATCCAGGTGCAGTGGTAAGCAACTTTGATGGCCAAGAAGCCGTGACCGAAATGGACGCGCTTATTGCATATCTTCAGATGCTTGGCACGCTGGTCGACTTCTCGACCTTCACCCCTGACGCAAGCCGGTAAGGGAGGGCGTGATGAACTATCACATCCTACGTGAAATCGCAGATAGCTGGGTTCTTCTGGCGCTGTTCCTGTTCTTCGTGGGCGTGTTTTTCTGGGCTTGGCGCCCAGGAAGCCGCGCCACCCACGATGACGCCGCTGCGGTTGTTTTCCGCAACGAGGATGCGCCGGCCCAAGACAGCAACATCGAAGGTGCGGAGGCTCGGGTATGAGCAAGAAGACGCAAGATAAACACGAAGTCGAAACGACCGGCCACAGCTGGGACGGTATCGAAGAATACAACAACCCCCTCCCGCGTTGGTGGGTCTGGGTGTTCTACGCAACCATCGTTTGGGGCATCTGGTACACAATCGCTTATCCCGCTTGGCCGATGCTCAAGGGCGCGACTGCTGGTTACCTCGGGTTCTCGACCCGCGCTGACGTAGCAGCCGATATTGCGGCCGTAGAGGAGCAAAACGCCGCTTTGACCACCGAGCTTGCTTCGGCTGACCTCACCACACTTGCCGATAATGCCGAGCTTCACCAGTTCGCTATTAACGGCGGTGCTGCAGTGTTCCGTGCAAACTGTTCGCAGTGTCACGGCTCCGGCGCAGCTGGTGCAAAAGGCTATCCGAACCTCTTGGATAACGACTGGCTCTGGGGCGGTAGCATCGAAGACATCGCTTACACCGTCACCAACGGTATCCGTAACGAACAGTCGGGAGATGCACGCTGGGTCGAGATGCCTGCCTTTGGCGATATCCTTGAGGAAGGCGACATTGACGCGGTTGTAAATCACGTTCTCTCGATTTCGGGCCAAGAAGCAGATGCGACCCTCGCCGCCGCTGGTGAGACTGTGTTCCTTGATAACTGTGCGTCGTGCCACGGCGATGCAGGTGAAGGGAACCGTGATTTCGGCGCTCCGACGCTTAATGACGCGATCTGGCTCTATGGTGGTGACTTCGACACCGTCAAAGAAACCGTCACAAACGCTCGCTTTGGTGTAATGCCTGCTTGGAGCGAAGAGTTCCGCCCGGGCGTTGGTCTGACCGCATCCGAAATCAACGCAGTTGCCGCATACGTCCACCAACTTGGTGGCGGCGAGTAATTGCCAAAGCATACCAAGCGGCGTGTTGCAGCCATGCCGCCTGGTTCCATCGGTCCAGCCCCTGTTCGCGCATGACGCAGGACTGATGGGTCCCTCTGGCGAGAGGGCAGAGCCTCCGGTCGGGAATTCACCCCGCACCGGAGGTTTTCGCATTTAGGGACAAAATCATGGAGGCCCGTAAACCTTGATCTGGGTCAAGGTAGGTGACTCGGGGTCGTGCAAAAAGGACCATGCGAACAGACTAATTTTAGGATCTATTTATGTCCTCCTCCGATACACCACCGTCGCTCTACGCCGCTCGGGAACCTGTTTTCCCGCGTCGCGTCAAAGGTTTCTTCCGCTCGATGAAGTGGGTCATAATGGCCGTCACCTTGGGCATTTATTACCTGACGCCGTGGATACGTTGGGATCGCGGGCCAGAGTTACCGGATCAGGCCGTTTTGGTTGACCTCGCGGGGCGTCGGTTCTTTTTCTTTTGGATCGAGATTTGGCCGCAGGAATTCTATTTTGTCGCAGGACTGCTCATCATGGCGGGTCTGGGGCTCTTCCTCTTCACCTCCGCACTTGGTCGAGTTTGGTGCGGTTATGCTTGCCCTCAAACCGTTTGGACAGATTTGTTCATTCTTGTTGAGCGATGGGTCGAGGGCGATCGAAACGCCCGCGTTCGTCTTTGGAATGCAAAGTGGGATTTCCGCAAGTTGCGTTTGCGCATCACCAAATGGACCCTCTGGGTGTTGATCGCGCTCGCCACTGGCGGTGCTTGGGTGTTCTACTTCACCGACGCGCCTAGCCTTTTCACTGCGCTTCTGAATGGCACTGCGCACCCTGTCGCTTATACGACCATGGGAATTCTCACCGCGACCACCTTTGCTTTTGGTGGCATCGCACGCGAACAGATTTGTATCTATGCTTGCCCTTGGCCGCGCATTCAGGCTGCTATGATGGACGAAGATACGATCACGATCGGTTATCGTGAGTGGCGTGGTGAGCCGCGCGGCAAGCTCAAGAAAGGTCAGGAAACCGGTGAGCAGGGTGATTGCATCGACTGTATGGCCTGCGTGAACGTGTGCCCAATGGGTATCGATATTCGCAACGGTCAACAGATGGAATGTATCACCTGCGGGCTTTGTATCGATGCCTGCGACGATATGATGGAAAAAATTGGCAAGCCACGTGGCCTGATCGATTATCTTGCGCTCAAGGATGAAGCCGCTGAGCGCTCGGGCCAAGCTCCGACACCGATCCTCAAGCATATCCTGCGCCCGCGCACGATTCTTTACACGTCGCTCTGGTCTGCGATTGGTTTTGCGCTGGTATTTGCGCTCTTCATCCGACCAGAAATTAATATGACCGTGGCCCCTGTGCGCAACCCGACCTTTATCGTGCAATCCGACGGTACCATCCGTAATGTCTATGACATTCGACTTCAAAACAAACATGGAGCGGCACGGCCTTTCGGTCTATCGGTTAGTAACGGGTCCGATTTGCGCATTGACGTCGAGGGCGTTGACGGCACGCTTGTGACAGTGCCTGCTGACGAAACCTATCAGGTGCGCGTCTATGTCGACGCCACCGCAACGTCCGACGCAGCCCATGCAGAGCGCACACCATTTACCTTCTGGATCACTGATTTGACCAACAATGACCGAGCCTACAAAGAAACCATCTTCAATGGGCGGGAGAACTAAGATGACTGCACTGTTCCGAGGACCAATCACAGGTGCCAAGTTTTTTGCGATTTTCGCTTCGTTCTTTCTGGTCATCATCTCAGTTAACATTGTGTTGGCTTACAACGCAGTGAAGACCTTTCCCGGTCTCGAAGTGAAGAACTCGTATGTCGCGAGCCAGACCTTCGACAAAGACCGTCAGGCACAAGAAGCACTTGGTTGGGCTATTGATGCCCGAGTTCAACAAGGTGAGCTACACCTCGCAATTACTGATGCTTCAGGGAGTGCCGTGAAGGTCGCTTCTGTCACTGGCACGTTTGGTCGTGCGACAAGCGTTCGTGATGATCAAACGCCCGAATTCGTCTTTGATGGTACGATGTATCGGGCCCCCGTTACGACCGCACCCGGCAATTGGAACTTGCGGTTCGAAGCCATCGCTGAGGATGGAACGGTGTTCAAACAGCGCGTGGTCGTGATCATAGAGAGCTAATACAATGAGCGTTGCCGAAGTTCCTTCAGTTGTGGCCTGTCCTGCATGTATTGCTACGCCTCTTGCGGTGGAACGTGCAAAGGGAACGGCGGCAACTGCGGATCAGGAATTCCAACTTTCTCTCCCGACGGTGCATTGCGCTGCGTGTATTTCGGCAATTGAAAACGGGCTCTTGGCGACTGATGGCGTTGCAGATGTGCGTGTGAACCTCACGCGGAAACGTGCAACGGTCAAGGTCGCTGCCGGGATCACGGTCGAAGAAATCGTCGATCGCATCGCTTCATTTGGGTATCAGGCCTCGCCACTCGATTTGGCGACACTGAGCGCGGGCGAGTCAGATCGTGCTTCTCGCGATCTCGCAATGCGCCTTGGCGTCTCGGGTTTCGCGATGATGAACGTGATGCTCCTTTCGGTCGCAGTTTGGTCCGGCGCAACGGATGCGACACGTGATCTGTTCCATTGGATTTCCGCAGGCATCGCTCTACCGACCATAGTTTTTGCGGCGCAGCCCTTCTTCAAGAGCGCGTGGTCGGTGTTGAAGGTTGGTCGCCTGAATATGGACGTACCGATTTCACTCGCCATTTTCTTGGCCTCGTTCATGTCCGTGTTCGAGACGATGTCTGGTGGCGAACATGCGTATTTTGATGCAGCGCTTTCTCTGACTTTCTTCCTTCTGGCGGGTCGCTATTTGGATCAGAGAATGCGAGGCGTTGCGCGCTCGGCCGCTACTGAATTGGCGGCAATGGAAGCGCCGATGGCGCTTCGCCTTTTGGGAGGGCACGCCGAGACCGTTGCGTTGAAGCATGTCGCTGTCGGGGACATTCTCTTGGTGCAGCCGGGATCGCGTGTTCCAGTTGATGGGACAATTCTGAAAGGGAGTACAGAACTCGATCGTGCCTTTTTGACTGGCGAGACAGATCTTGTTCCGGCCGCGGAAGGCGATTTCATTCGGGCTGGTGAGGTGAATCTCACTGGTGCTATTGAAGTGCGTGCAGTCGCCGTTGGCGAGAACACTTTGCTTCACAGTCTTGCTGATCTTGTCGCGGTCGCAGAGCAAGCTAAGTCACGCTATAATTCGCTCGCAGATCGTGCAGCACGAATTTACGCGCCTTTGGTTCATTTGCTCGCTCTGGTGGCGTTTGTTCTTTGGCTTTGGCTCTCGCACGGCGATGTGCGTCTTGCTATGAACGTTGCCGTAGCGGTGCTGATCATCACTTGCCCATGTGCACTCGGTCTTGCTGTCCCTGCGGTATCAACCGTTGCATCAGGCCGTCTGTTCAAAGCTGGGTTGTTGGTGAAACATGCGAGCGCTCTAGAGCGCCTTGCCGAGGCTAATCATGTTGTATTCGATAAAACTGGGACGCTAACGCTCGGTAAGCCGAGTTTTCAAAATGCTCATGGATTGAGCAAAGAATCTCTTGCGATATTACATTCCTTGGCCCAGAGTTCGGCACATCCGCGATCCAAAGCGATCGTAGAAGTGACGAGAGACGCGGCGTTACCAATGGTAACCGTGTCAAACATCACCGAATTGCCCGGACAAGGCGTTGAGGGTCAGTGGGAGGAGCTGACTGTCCGTCTTGGCCGGGCAAGCTGGGTGACCGGTAATCCTGACAGCAAAGGCACGATGTTTATGGTCGAAGGGCGCGAACCTTTGGCACTTTTGTTCCGCGACGAACTCCGCCCAGGCGCACGCGAGTTGACCTCTACACTTCGCGAACGTGGAGTGCCTATGACGCTTCTCTCTGGCGATGCTGAAGGCATTGTTGCCGAGCTTGCCACTGATTTGGGAATTGAAGCATTCCAAGCCGAGATGATGCCCAATGAAAAAGTCGCTGCGGTTCAGGCACTTCAAGCTCGCGGTGCCAAGGTGCTCATGATCGGAGATGGATTAAACGACACCGCCGCGCTTGCTTCGGCACATGTCTCAGCGGCGCCGGCCTCGGCGCTAGAGGCAACGCGAGTAGCGGCGGATTTTGTTCTGGTATCGCAGGATCTATCAAAAATGGCGCAAGCAATGCGTCTTTCAAAGTCGGCCAAGAACCGCATTCTCGAAAATTTCGCCGTAGCCGCTGTCTATAATATGATAGCCGTGCCGATTGCGTTCATTGGATTTGCGACACCCCTTGCCGCAGCAATTGCGATGTCCACATCTTCGATTATAGTTTCCCTGAACGCTCTTAGGGTACGCTGAAGATGGATGTTCTTGTAATTTTGATCCCCGTATCGATTGGATTGGGGATTGTCGGCTTGCTTGGATTTTTCTGGACGATGAAGAACAGCCAGTACGATGATCCAGATGGTGATGCCGAGCGAATTCTCAGGGACGACTATGACGAAGTTCCTGCTAAGGATCGAAAGTAGAGCATTAAGCGAAACAAGGCGCGGAGTTTATCCGCGCCTTTGTACATTTCCGCCTTTGGGAAAATTGGTCGGAGCGAGAGGATTCGAACCTCCGACCCCCTGCTCCCGAAGCAGGTGCGCTACCAGGCTGCGCTACGCTCCGACCGTGAACCGCGAGTTACTAGTTAAAGCAATGTTTGGCAAGGCCGGAAAGCGTCGAAACAGGCCTTTTTCCTTACGATTTCGAACGCACAGTTTTGCCGAACCAAACGCGGCTTAGAATACTTGCACGGGGAGATGTAACAGTCTCGTTCCGCAGACGACTCTGAAGCACAGGCTTGGTCGAAGACGCATCGCTGCTGCCTTCTCGAAGCACAATATAAACACCCGAAGCGATGATGATACTCGCGCCAATTACCGTATTCACTTCGAGATCTTCGCCGAAAAAGAAATAGCCATATCCCGTTGCCCAAAGGATTTGACTGTACTGCATAGGTGCGACCATCATAGCCTCGCCGGCGCGATAGGCCTTGATGACAAGAAAGCCGCCCGCAATCCCGAAGACCGAAATAATCAACAAAAGCCCGATATGCTCAATTTGCATCGGTACATAGAAGAAAGGTAGCGCCGCGCCCATCGCTACAAAGTTGCCGAGCATAGGATAGAGCATCAAAACCACGCTGCGTTCTTCGTTCCCTATCTTGCGTACAATGACGGCTACGAATGCACTGCAAACCGCGGCGATAAGGGCGGCGAGGTGGCCGAGGCTGAACTCTGTCACCGACGGATTAAGAACCACCATTACGCCTGCCAGACCTACGACAACCGCAAGGCCGCGGCGAATGCGGACCTTTTCTCCGAGCATCGGAATCGCAAGGATTGTGATGAGGAGCGGTGAAGCAAAGAGAATGGCGTAAGTTTGAGCGAGTGGAAGTGTCGAGAACGCATAGAACGCAGACACACCTGTGATCACGGTGCAGACTGTGCGGATCGCGATCCAATAGGGGTGACGTGGCATCAGGTTATCACGCTCGCGATCGCTCATCAAAATGATCGTCACAATTGGAAAACTGAAAAGCGCGGCAAAGAAGACGATTTGGACCGCCGAATAGGTTCCACCGAGCAACTTAACGACCACGTCATGGGTCGCGTAAATCCCCATCGCCAAAAGCGCATAAAGTGCACCGACGACATTGTTCTTTACGGCTTCAACCATGATGGGCTCCTGATAGCGCAAACATATATGTGCAAGAGCACCTTGAGCGCTTGTTTAAAATTGGTCAACGCTGTGACCCGCTAAAAGTTGCGGGCCCGCAAAAAAAGGGGCGCCCGAAGGCACCCCTTTGACTCTGGTCTTTCCGGCGCAATTAGCCGAGCGAAGCTTCCAGAGCTTCGATGATCTTGTCGCCCATTTCCGAGGTGGTAACCGGAGTAACGCCTTCTTCGCCAAGCAAGTCAGCGGTGCGAACGCCGTCGGCCAGAACCTTTTCAACGGCCTTCTCAAGACGATCTGCTTCCTCGCCGAGATCGAACGAGTAACGGAGCGCCATCGCAAAAGAGAGCACACAAGCGATCGGGTTTGCTTTGCCCTGACCAGCAATGTCAGGAGCCGAACCGTGTACGGGCTCGTAGAGCGCTTTCGGGCGGCCGTTTGCCATTGGAGCGCCGAGCGATGCCGACGGAAGCATGCCGAGCGAGCCAGTAAGCATCGCGGCAGCGTCCGAGAGAAGGTCCCCGAAGAGGTTATCGGTCACGATAACGTCAAACTGCTTGGGCCAGCGGCAAAGCTGCATCGCGCCAGCGTCTGCATACATGTGCGAAAGCTCAACGTCGGGGTATTCTTTTTCGTGGATCTCGGTGACGACCTGACGCCACAGGATACCCGATTCCATAACGTTGGCTTTTTCCATCGAACAAACTTTGTTGTTACGGCGGCGAGCAAGTTCAAACGCCGAACGTGCAACACGAGCGATTTCCGACTCGGTGTAGCGCTGGGTGTTGATGCCGACGCGCTCGTTTCCTTCGGTGATAATGCCACGCGGCTCACCGAAGTAGATGCCCGAGGTCAGCTCGCGCACGATAACGATATCAAGGCCTGCAACGACGTCTTTCTTGAGCGACGAGAAGTCAGCAAGTGCGTCAAAACATTGAGCTGGACGAAGGTTCGAATAGAGGTCCATTTCCTTGCGGAGACGGAGAAGGCCGCGCTCGGGCTTTACCGAGAAGTCGAGATTGTCGTACTTTGGGCCGCCAACAGCGCCAAGAAGAACGGCGTCAACTTCCTGAGCCTTGGCCATAGTGTCGTCGTGAAGCGGGGTGCCGTGCTTGTCGTAAGCACAGCCGCCAACGAGGTCTTCGGACACGTCGAATTTGATAGAGCGCTTGTCGCCGTACCAGTTAATGATCTTCTTGACCTCGGCCATAACTTCAGGGCCGATGCCGTCGCCGGCGAGGATCAGGATCGAGGGGTTGGACATCTGGTCTTCCTTGTCTGAACGAGGTTGCCTTCGCCTAAACCGAACGCCGCGAATGGTCAAGAAATCAAGGCGAAAGACTCGCGTTGGTTCGTCTGTTTTCTTCAGAGCCAAGCGCTATTTTGGCCCAAACAAATCCGTGCGGACCTATTTCTTGCGTATGCATTACGCCGGCGGCTACGACTTCGAAGTCTCGCGATGGAAGCACATAGGACACGCGAAGGGTCCCTCCGAAGTCGGTGGGCCAGAATGCGGTATCTTGATAGGCCAATGGATCGGTGATTGTCTCAGATGAAAGAAGGGACTGCATTGCCTCGCGATAACCTTCTCCCTTGTTGGGATCGAGATTCGCGTTGCCGGCAATGACAAATGGCGAACTTCGGGCTTCTACCCATTTGGTCCATAGGGAGATTTCGTCTGCATTCCGTCGATCGTTCCTCTGTTCGGGACCGTCAAAGACCGGCGGCGTCGCGGCAAAGACTGCGAGTGCAAATTGCGGAGTGCAATCCACGTTGAGAACCAAATGCACAGAAGAGGAAAGGCGTTGAGCTGACTTGATTTCCTCAGGCGTTTCAGGCGGGAATCTATTGTTCGCAAAGTCACGCCAGAGCAGTTTAGAGTAATCCTCCACCAAAGATAGGGGGCAGCGTGACAGAATCAAAATCCCGCCGTCGCCCAGAAAACGGCCATAGCCTTGCGCATCGCGCGGTTCGCCGAATTTGCCATTCTGGTCGAGATCATAGCCGGTTTGGAGTCCGCTATTCGGCTCGATTGCAAAGTGATGGGGATACAGTGCGCCGCGCTCTTCCAAGTTTGCGATCAGGGCGCTCGCAGCGTAGCCAAACGCGTCGTAGTCAAAGTCTGTTAAGACGAGGATTTCAGCGTCAGCTTGGGCGATGAGATCTTGAACCGCGGTAAGCTGAGGATCGTTATTGTTGATCAAATCTCGGAGCAGAAGGCCTGGGCCGTCCCTACTTAAAGGGGCGGCAAAGGTGGTTATTGTAAGGGACTCGGCGGCAGGGGGCGTGGCCCCGAACACCGGTACCAAAAGGCCTATGCAGGCAAGTAGTCGTCTGCCTCGGCGGCTTCGCTCGACCGCTTTCGCTTTTCCTCGATCATCTGCGCGATACGGCTCATCGCGGTTCCGCGCATGATCAGAGAAGAAGGAAGAAACGCCCATGCCGTAATGGTCCAAATCATCGTGTGTTGGCTCTCGAGGCTGATCGGGCTGAAATTGTCAGACGCGAATTTTACGAGTGCCGGAATGATGAATGGCAGCAGGAACCCTAAGATAATGTTAATTTGGCTATCGCGATTTAGACGCTCGACGATGTCACCACCTGCGGTCGGATCAAACGTTGGAAGATTGGTCCAAACGTTGAAGCCACCGGGCTTGGTCGGCCAACCGTTAAAGCGAACCAGCAGTACGAACATGGCCAGCGAAAGGATTGAAAAGAAGTAGGCTACACCTGCTGCGGTGCGAAGCGTGCTCACCGTTTCGACGGGCGCGTCGCTTGGGAGCACTAATAGTACGAGGCGCACTGGCGAGTAGGGGAAGTCAATCAGTTCACCGAGTCGGCCGCCAATGATCCCAAGAAGCTGGGTCAATGTCGAAGGCGTTTCGGTTCCAAGGCAGATCAGGGATAGCGAAAATACGGTAATGCTCAGCGCTAAAAAACGGATGCGGTTAAAGGGTGGGGCATCTCGGAATTCAACGAGGCTTGGATACTCTGAATTGTATTCGGTAAAAGTGAACGCCGCTGCGACCAGAGCGATTAGTGCCACCAAAAGTGCAGTATCGGAATGGGTCTCGGGCAATACAATCGAGGGCGTTGCAACGAGCAACACCACAAGAATAGTACGCACAATTGCCCCTGCAATTCGCTTAATCACTGCTCTCTTTTCCTCAATCCGGTCGGTCTCGATACGCTGCCGTGACCTTGTCCCAGTTTGATTCCGCCCAATTGTGACGGACTGCCTCATCTTTGTCATAATGTTGCCCATTTTGCCCAACCTTTGCAACTCATGGGTTAACTGGACTAAATCTATTGGGCAGTTTTGCGGCAAATGTGGTGCGAGAATGCAACCATTTGGAGACGCTTCCTCGGCGCTAATTCTTTGAAATACAGCATTTAGTAGCAGCAGCCACTGGCTCAACTACAAGCCATTGGTTGTGCCCTAAATGAAAAAGCCCGCTCAAATTGAGCGGGCTTCCGATTCATTCTTAAAACGTTCTCTATGGCTTAGGCCCAGGGGAACGCTTCTTTGTTCTTGGCTTCGAACGCGTCGATAGCCGAAACGTGCTCCATGGTCAGGCCGATGTCATCGAGACCGTTGAGGAGGCAGTGCTTCTTGAACGAGTCGACTTCGAATTTGAATTCCTGACCTTCCGAAGTGGTGATGGTCTGGTTTTCCAAATCAATGGTCATGCGGGCGTTCGAGCCTTTTTCCGCGTCCTTCATCAGCACGTCCACAACCTCTTGCGGCATCACGATCGGCAGGATGCCGTTCTTGAAGCAGTTGTTGTAGAAGATGTCTGCGAACGAGGTCGACACGATGGCCTTGATGCCGAAGTCGGCAATCGCCCAAGGTGCGTGCTCGCGCGAGGAGCCGCAGCCGAAGTTGTCGCCAGCGACCAGAATCTCGGTCTCGCGGTACTGGGGCATGTTCAGGACGAAATCAGCGATCTCGTTGCCCTGACGGTCATAGCGCATCTCGTCGAACAGGTTCACACCCA
>CAYWUN010000094.1:0-11763 GCA_964461315.1 uncultured Aestuarium sp. | reverse complement strand
GACCCGCCCGCTCGATATTTTTGACTTGGTTCTTCACGGCGCGCCTTGGCTTCTTCTGATTGCCAAAATTGCGCGCGTGGTTCTTACCCGTTAACGGCGGCGAGAATGCGCGCCCAGCTTCTGATGCCTTTGTGGAAGGAGCGAAGGTCGTATTTCTCGTTCGGGGAATGGATTTGGTCGTCGCCATTGGCAAAGCCAATGAGCATCGCGTCCATGTCTAGGTAGGTTTTGAAGTAACCTGCCACGGGGATGGAGCCACCTGCGCCCACAAAGGCTGCCGCATTTGGCCATTCGTCACTGAGCGCGCCGCGCGCCTGTTCAAATGCAGGGTGGTCGAGTGACATGACGCTGGCAGGGCCTGCGCCGTACTCCTTGAACGAAACCGAGCAATCGGGAGGCAGCATGTCCTGCACATAGCCGCGGAAAGCTTTGCGGATCGCAAGCGGGTCTTGGGTTCCAACGAGGCGGAAACTGACCTTTGCCGAAGCGAGTGAAGGAAGAACGGTTTTGAACCCTTCACCCGTATAGCCGCCCGTGATCCCGTTGAATTCGCAGGTGGGGCGCGACCAAATCTGTTCGAGCGCGGTATAGCCTTTTTCGCCCGCTGGGGTGCTAAGGCCGACGCCGCCGAGGAAGCCATCGGCATCAAAGCCAAGTCCTTCCCACTGTGCCTTGAGTTCGTCTGAAAGCTCCTCGACCCCATCGTAAAAGCCGGGGAGCGTTACACGCCCATTGTCGTCGTGCAGACCTGCGAGGATACGGGTCAGGACGCGGATCGGGTTCGCCGCAGCACCACCGAACATTCCTGAGTGTAGGTCTTTGTTGGGACCGGTGATCGTCAGCTCTTCGCCGCATAGCCCGCGCAGCATCGTAGTGATGGCAGGTGTTTCGGGGTTGAACATACCAGTGTCGCAGATCAAGGCGATATCGGCCTTAAGCTCGTCCTTGTTCTCTTTGAGGAAGGGGATAAGCGAGGGAGAGCCGCTCTCTTCTTCGCCTTCAAGGAAGATTGTGATGCGGCAGGGAAGGGTGCCTGTCTCGGACTTCCATGCTCGGAGGGCCTCGATAAAGGTCATAAGCTGGCCCTTGTCATCAGAAGCGCCGCGTGCGCGGATCACTTTGCCGTTAGCGGTGTCTTCGATTGCAGGATCAAAGGGATCACGGTGCCAAAGGTTCAGGGGATCAACCGGTTGCACATCGTAGTGACCATAGAACAAAAGATGTGGACCACCTTCGCCGCCATGCGCCACCACCATCGGATGGCCAGGTGTGGGACGCTTGGAGGCGTCAAATCCAAGTGTTTTCAAATCGTTAACCAGCCAATCTGCCGCTTTATCGCAGTCAGGTTTATAGGCGGGGTCCGTTGAAATCGACGGTATACGAAGCAAATCGAACAAACGATCAACGGTTTGGTCAAGGTCAGCGTCGATGCGGTCGAGAATCTTGTCGAGGGTCATGGGGCCTCCATTTGTTTCCGATAGGAGACTACGCGTCTCTTGCTGGGTGTCCAGAAGGCTTGGTTGTGCAAAAATCACTAGGGGGCGTCAAAAGGTAGCGTATTGTTAGAATGGGTCTAAAGTTATAAACACCTCGAAACCCGCCGTTAGACATTCGTCGCCGCCTGACGTGAAGGATAGACTATTGGACTATAACGCCATTCTTGATACTGCGCTTGGTAACCTCCACAAAGAGGGCCGTTATCGGACGTTTATCGATATCGAGCGCCGTAACGGTCAATTCCCGCATGCGATCTGGCGCAAGCCCGATGGGGCAGAGGCGGAAATCACCGTTTGGTGTGGCAACGACTATCTCGGCATGGGACAGCATCCGGTCGTGCTCAAGGCGATGCACGAAGCACTTGATGCGACTGGAGCAGGTTCGGGCGGGACACGCAACATCTCGGGCACAACGGTCTATCATAACCGACTTGAAGCAGAGCTTGCGGATCTTCATCAAAAAGAGGCCGCTCTCCTCTTTACGAGCGCTTATGTCGCCAACGACGCGACGCTTTCGACGCTTCACAAGCTGTTCCCTGGACTGATCATCTATTCAGACGAGCTGAACCATGCCTCGATGATCGAAGGCATTCGCCGTAATAACGGCGAAAAGCGCGTCTGGAAGCACAATGACCTCGACGATCTGCGCGCCAAGCTTATGGCTGATGATCCAAAGGCGCCCAAGCTCATCGCATTCGAATCCGTTTATTCCATGGATGGCGATTTCGGTCCCCTCAAAGAGCTGTGCGATATCGCAGATGAATTCGGCGCTTTGACCTATCTCGACGAAGTACATGCTGTCGGTATGTATGGTCCTCGTGGCGGCGGCGTTGCTGAACGTGATGGTCTTTTGGACCGCATCGACATCATCAATGGGACACTCGGCAAAGCGTTTGGCGTTCATGGCGGCTATATCGCGGCCTCGGCACGCATGTGCGACGCGATCCGTTCGTATGCGCCCGGCTTCATCTTTACGACCTCGCTTCCTCCTGTTGTTGCAGCAGGGGCGGCGGCTTCGGTTGCACATCTTAAGACAGATCAAGCGCTTCGCGACCTTCACCAAGAGCGCGCCCGTGTGCTCAAGCTCCGTCTCAAGGGGCTCGGACTGCCGATCATAGATCACGGCTCGCACATTGTGCCGGTGATTGTAGGTGATCCCGTGCACACCAAAAAGTTGTCAGACATGCTCTTGTCGCAGTTTGGTATTTACGTCCAGCCGATCAATTTCCCGACGGTTCCGCGCGGAACCGAACGTTTGCGCTTCACACCATCCCCTGTGCATGGTGCCCCTGAAATCGACAAACTGGTACATGCTATGGACGCTCTCTGGTCCCATTGTGCGCTGAATCGTGCCGAAATGGCCGGATAACAATTTTCTGCGAGTGCACATCTTTGTGGTGTATGTTAGGCGTCAATTAGGCGCTGAGTCGGGGCGAATCGAGCTACAGCGCTAATGAATTCGGGCAGTGGGACGGCCTAATGATTGGCAAAAGCTTCAGGCGCGCAAAAACGCTAGTCGAACCAGAGGTCAAAGGGTTTGACTCCTTTGATATGAAGCTTGGCGACGCCATGCGCGGCGAACGTGCGACATTAGGCAAATCCCTGTTAGACGTTCAGCGCGAATTGAAGATCAAAGCGTCTTACATCGCGGCGATCGAGAATGCTGACCCCGATGCTTTTGATACGCCCGGTTTTATTGCAGGTTACGTGCGGTCTTATGCGCGCTACCTGAATATGGATCCGGACAAGGCGTTCGACCAATTCTGCAAAGAAAGTGGATTTGCGACCGCGCACGGTATGTCAGCCGCTGCGTCTTCGCGCCGTCCCGCGCAAGTTGCAGCAGTCGATCCGAACGCGCCCCGTGATATTTTCTCGGCATCTCAAACGCCGTTCATCCCCGCGAGTGAGGCATTCTTTTCGCGCATCGAGCCTGGCGCAGTGGGGTCAGTTATGGTGCTGGTCGCATTGATCTGTGGCCTTGGCTATGGTGGTTGGACCGTCCTTCAAGAAGTGCAGCGCGTTCAGTTTGCGCCTGTTGAGAATGCTCCTATCGTTGTTTCTGACGTTGATCCGCTCGCTGGCGCATCCTCGACACAAAGCGATACTTCGGCCACGCAAGTTGCAACCTTCCAAGCGCCAAGCACGGAAGAGCTTGACCGTCTTTATCGTCCTCAGGCTCTTGATGTGCCTGTGATGGTGGCTCGCGATGCTCCGATTTCGACGCTTAATCCGGCTTCTGTTGGCTCACTTGCTCCGACCGCTGATGTGGAGAGCGCATACGAAGTGGCTGATCTCGTCGCTCAATCTGTTGCCGATAGCGTCGCCTCACAGTCCGAAGTTCAAGTTCTCGAAACCGCTATTCCAGGACTGCAAATGGTCGCCGTTCGCCCCGCTTGGGTGCGCGTTCGCAGCGCTGACGGTTCGGTCCTTTTTGAAGGCATCATGAACGCTGGTGACACCTATGCAGTGCCGATGCTCGAAGAGGCCCCGACGCTCCGCGTAGGCGAATCCGGTGCGGTATATTTTGCTGTGAACGGAAACCTTTACGGTCCAGCTGGCGAAACAGGCACAGTGACGTCCAACTTGCCGCTTTCGGTGGACAACCTAACTCGGACCTATGCCGTTGCAGATCTGAGCGCTGACAATGATCTTGCTAAGGTCGTAAATGTTGCGCAGGCCGACACCACGCAATAAGCCTCTTGTTGCTTCAATTTAACGGCCCGTGCATTTCGTGATGCGCGGGCCGTTGCCGTTTTGGAATAGGGGCCTTAGGTAGGGGCAGGAATTGACCAAAGAGGTGTGCAATGTCGCATAATCCCGTTCGTCCTTGGCGCAACATCGAGCGCCGCAAGTCGCGCCAGATCATGGTCGGGAACGTGCCCGTGGGCGGCGATGCACCCATTTCGGTCCAGACGATGACCAATACGCTGACAACGGACATCAAAGGCACGATTGCGCAGATCTTGGCGGCCGCAGAAGCAGGCGCGGATATTGTCCGCGTTTCGGTCCCCGACGAAGCTTCGAGCCGTGCGCTGAAAGAGATTGTCGCTGAAAGTCCCGTTCCGATCGTTGCGGATATCCATTTCCACTACAAGCGCGGCATCGAAGCCGCCGAGGCAGGCGCTGCATGTCTTCGGATAAACCCCGGTAACATCGGTGATGAAACCCGTGTGCGAGAAGTTATCAAGGCCGCGCGTGATCATAACTGCTCGATCCGAATTGGTGTGAATGCTGGTTCCCTAGAAAAGCATCTGCTCGAAAAATATGGCGAGCCTTGCCCAGAGGCGATGGTCGAAAGCGGTCTAGAGCACATTCGCATTCTCCAAGACAATGACTTTCACGAGTTCAAAATCTCGGTAAAGGCATCTGATGTTTTCCTTGCAGCAGCGGCCTATCAAGCGCTCGCTGATGCGACGGATGCGCCTATCCACCTTGGGATTACCGAAGCTGGTGGATTGATGTCTGGCACAATCAAGTCAGCGATTGGTTTGGGTAACCTTCTTTGGTCGGGTATTGGCGACACCATCCGCGTGAGCCTTTCCGCCGATCCGGTGGAGGAGGTTAAGGTTGGCTATGAAATCCTCAAATCTCTTGGCCTAAGGCACCGCGGCGTTAATATTATTTCTTGCCCGTCCTGCGCGCGTCAGGGCTTTGACGTCATCAAAACGGTCGAAGCCCTTGAGCAGCGCTTGGCCCATATCAAAATGCCAATGAGCCTCTCGATCATCGGATGCGTCGTAAATGGACCGGGTGAAGCGCTGATGACGGATGTTGGCTTTACAGGTGGCGGTGCAGGTTCGGGGATGGTCTATCTGGCGGGCAAGCAGAGCCACAAGCTCGATAATGCCAAAATGGTGGATCACATCGTCGAACAGGTCGAGAAAAAGGCCGCTGAAATCGAAGCGGCCCAATCCGAATAAATTGAATTAAAAAGGGGGCTTGGCCCCCTTTTCTTATCCGTCGTTACGCACCTTGGCGACGATCTCTTCCATCGCCGCAAGTGGCACGTATCCGCTTAAAAGCTCGTCTTCTATAATGAATGTCGGCGTACCGGTGACTTGCATTCGCTGACCAAGTAGCGCGGTCTCGCGGATTTCGCGGCTTACTTCCTCGGTGTCCATCTTTGCGACAATCTCGTTGGCATCGAGAGCAAAGGACTCGGCCAAGCGAACAAGCGCTTCAGGCGTAATGTCGGTCTTCATCGTCATGAGAGTGTCATGAAGTTCTTTATAGACCTCGCCTCCGTGAAGGATCTTTACAGCGATTGCAAAGCGCGCAGCGAGGACGGATTGATCGCCGAGGATTGGATATTCTTTGACGATAAAGCGGATGTTGCCATCAGTATTCAAAAGCTCTTCGACTTCGGGAAATGCTTTTTTGCAATAGCCGCAACGATAATCCATGAACTCGACGATTGTGATGTCACCCTCGGGGTTGCCGCCTACATAGGAGAAGCCATCATTGAACAAAGCTTCTGCATTGTCAGCGAGCAGCTGTTGATCACCCGCTGCTGCCAGCTCTGCCTGCCGTTGCTCAAGAACACCGATGGCCTCCATCAGCACTTCGGGGTTTTCCAAAAGATAAGCGCGAACTTCAGTACCGAATGCGGCGCGCTCATCATCGCTGAGTGACGAAAGATCGAGAGCGGCGAGAGGGGTTGCAAACGCAAGAGAAGCGGCGATGGCGAGGGGCTTTAACATAAGGACTCCGTGATTAGTCGGGAGAGGTCACCACATACGCGTGGTAAGAGCAAGGGGCAGCATACGTAAAGGTGCATTGACGAAGCGGTTCGGAACAAGGCAAACACGAGGAAAACCTAAAGGACAGGCGATGCGGAACTCAAGGCGCGGTGAGGTTGATCCCTTTATTGTGATGGATGTGATGGAAGCGGCACGCAAAGCCGAGGCCGCGGGACGCCACATTATCCATATGGAAGTCGGCCAGCCGGGAACGGGCGCCCCTAAGGAGGCTCTGGACCGATTGGTGGCGGACATGGCCAAGGGACCTTTGGGCTATACGGTTGCTCTTGGTTTGCCTGAACTTCGGGCCCGCATCGCAAGGCACTATGGTGAGTGGTACAACGTGGATCTCGATCCCGCGCGAGTCATTGTCACGTCTGGTGCATCCGGTGGTTTCATCCTTGGATTTACGTCGCTCTTTGATACCGGTGATCGCGTTGGACTTGGTGCGCCGTGCTACCCGTCCTATCGGCAAATCCTGTCGTCCTTCGACCTTAACGCAGTTGCGATGCCCACGACACTCAAGGCGAGGTTTCAGCCTGTCCCTGAAGATGTCGCGGCGTTTGACTTGCAAGGGCTGATCGTCGCGTCACCTGCAAATCCGACGGGCACCATGCTTGGAGTAGACGAGCTTTCCGCGCTCGCTGGAGCCTGCACAGAGCAGAACGCCGCACTTGTCTCGGACGAAATCTACCACGGCATTGACTATGAAACCCGACCTGTGAGCGCTCTTGAAGTCACGGACGAGGTCTATGTGATCAACTCATTCTCTAAGTATTTCTCGATGACCGGCTGGCGAGTCGGTTGGATGGTGGTCCCCGAAGAGCACGTGCGCCGTGTCGAACGCATTGCCCAAAACCAATTCATTTGTTCAAGCCATGCCTCGCAGCTTTTGGCTCTGTATTCGATGGATTGTGATCCCGAACTAAAGACAAACCTCGAAGTTTACCGCGAGAACCGTAAGCTGATGCTTGAAGGTCTACCCAAGGCTGGATTTACCCGGATTGCGCCGCCAGATGGTGCCTTCTATGTCTATGCCGACGTCAGCGAATTTACGAACGACAGCCTCGCGTTTGCAGCCGAAATCCTCGAGAATGCAGACGTCGCAGTGACCCCAGGTTTGGACTTTGATCCGGTGAATGGTGGTCACTGGCTGCGCTTTTCATATGCGCGCGGAACAGCAGATATTGCCGAAGGGCTTGTGCGTTTGCAAAAGTTCATGGTGGAGAGACGCCAATGAAGGCACTCGCTTTCGCCCTAATCGTTGCAGCATCATCTCTAACGGCTCAAGAGTTTTCGGCTCTTGCACGGCTTGACGTTGCATCAAGTCGGATTGCCGATGAGGGTAAAGGTGTTTCTGTCCAGCTTTTTCTTTCCCAACCTGTGCCTTACCGCGTTTTCACCCTCGCCGAACCCATGCGGCTTGTTGTCGACTTTCGCGAAGTGGACTGGCGGGGCGTGAGTGTCGCTACTCTGCTCCAGAGCGACAAGGTTCTGGACGTTCGTTTCGGCACCTTGCGGCCAGGCTGGTCACGTATGGTAGCCGATTTAGCCGAACCGCTTTCCGTGAAGCTCGCTGGTATGAGTGTTTCTGAGGTGGACGGGACAGCCGAGCTCGACCTTGAACTGGTCAAAGTAGATGCCGACACCTATGCCGCGCAAAGCGGTGCACCACTCGATCCAAATTGGGAGCTATTAGCCGCAGATCCGACGCTCGCCCCTGCGCCCAAGCTCGATTTTGGCGAGACGGTTGTTGTCATAGATCCGGGACACGGCGGAATTGATCCAGGTGCAGAGCGTGGCTCTGCGCGTGAGGCTGATCTCATGCTCGCGCTTGCTAAAGAGGTCGCGCAAACCTTTGAGAGGATTGATGGATTTCAGGCGGTGCTCACTCGCTCGAGTGATATATTCGTTCCACTCGAAGAGCGCATGACCATCGCCCGAGCCGCTGGCGCTGACCTTTTCATTTCGCTGCACGCCGACGCCCTCGAAGAGGGGGGGGCAAGTGGTGCATCGGTCTATACCTTGAGCAAAACTGCGGCCGATGAAGCCTCGCAGCGTATGGCCGAGCGCCACGAGCGGGGCGATCTTTTGGCAGGTGTCGATCTGGCAGGGCAAGATGACCGAATAGCAACGGCGCTCATGGATTTGGTGCGACTGGAGACAGAGCCGCAAAGCCAGAGCCTCGCAAGCGAGATCATTCTTGCAATGGATGAAGCGGGGGTGCCGCTTCATTCGCGCCCAAATCGGAGTGCGGAGCTAGCGGTGCTCAATGCCGCCGATTTTCCATCTGTTCTCGTTGAAGTTGGGTTCGTCTCAGATACCAATGACCGCGAGAGGCTTTCAACCGCACTTGGTCGTGCGCCGATTGTAGCGGGGCTCGTAATTGCCGTTCAACGCTGGCAGGCTGAGTGGGCAGCAAACAAATCGCTTTTACGCAAGTGAAATTCCAAGTGAAATAACGGCGCGATCACGCCGATTTTTCCAATCTCGGTTTTGACGAAACGCCGGCTACAACTTATAAGCGGCCCACATTATATCGGGGGCAAGCGCGTGCTGCGTTTCATTCTTTCGTTCTTCGGAACAATTTTTTCGATGATCACGCTGGGTATTGGCCTTGCCGCGCTTTCGCTTGGTGCGATTTTCTATATGTATGGCAAAGACTTGCCAAGCTATGAGGTGCTCTCGCAGTATCGCCCTAAGACAATCAGCCGGATTTATTCGGGCGAGGGGCAGATCATCGACGAATTCGCAACCGAACGTCGTGTCTTTACCCCTGCTGAAGAGATTCCCGATATCGTAAAGCAGGCGTTTATTTCTGCCGAAGATAAGAACTTCTACACGCACCCTGGTTATGACATTCGCGGAATGGCGGCTGCTTTCCTTGATGCAGTGAAGTCACGAGGTGCTGATCTTCGCGGTGCGTCGACGATTACGCAGCAGGTGATGAAGAACTTCCTCCTAGATGGCTCGCGATCCGCAGAGCGCAAGATCAAGGAACTTATCCTCGCGGCTCGTATTGAGAAGGCGATGGATAAAGAGCGTATCCTAGAACTTTACCTCAATGAAATTGACCTTGGTGTGCGTAGTTTCGGTGTCACTGCTGCCGCTCAATCGTATTTCAACAAGCCGTTGAGCCAGCTTTCACCCGCCGAGGCGGCCTTCCTCGCCGTGCACCCCAAAGCGCCCTATAGCTATCATCCCGTCAAGAACCGAGATGCCGCAATTGAACGCCGCAACTTCATTCTGCGAGAGATGTTCGAGAACGGGTATCTCACCCAAGCGGAATATGACGAGGCTCGCAATGATCCGCTTCGCACGGTGCAAAACGGTGATTTCCAAAGTTATCAGAGCACGCGTCAGTCACGTGACTATTTCACCGAAGAAGTCCGTCGTCAGGTCACGCAGCTCTTTGGTCTAAGCCAAGAGCAATTCTCGTCCGAAGGCTATGCCATCCGCGCAACTGTGGATGCAGAACTTCAGGTAACTGCAGCCCATGCGCTTCAAAAGCAGCTAGAGGACTTTGACCGTTCAATCGGCAAATGGCGCGGGACTAAAGACAAAATCGCCGAAGAAAACCTCGGTTCAGAGCAAGCATGGCGTGATGCGCTTGCCGCTTTGTCCACACCGCGTGACATTACACTTGATGGCCAATGGTATCCTGCTGTCGTGCTCGGTGTCGAAGATCAACGGCTCGTCATTGGCATCGAAGGCGTTGAGGAAACCGAGGCCGAGCCGTTTGAAGTCCCCCGCGAGGATATCAAATGGATGTCTGGAAACTTTCAAGAGAACTTTGAACGTGGCGACGTTGTCCTTGTTCGCCGTGTAACTTCGGATGGTGCTTTTGTGCGCTGGTCGCTGAGGCAGGTGCCAGAAGTGCAGGGCGGTTTTATGGCGATGGACGTCAATACGGGCCGCGTCTTGGCGATGCAGGGCGGCTTCTCGTACCAAGAGTCGAACTTTAACCGTGCGACCCAAGCGATGCGCCAGCCCGGCTCGTCCTTTAAGCCGTTCGTCTATGCCTCTGCACTTGATAGCGGTTATTCGCCAGCAACGATCATTGTCGACGCACCGATTGAAGTGAACACGCCTCAGGGTCTTTGGCGTCCGCAGAACTCCTCGGACAAGTTCTATGGGCCGACGCCACTCCGTACTGGTATCGAGCAATCACGTAACCTTATGACAATTCGTCTGGCCCAAGAAGTTGGAATGGATGTCGTCGGGGCCTATGCGGAACGCTTCAATATCTACGACAAAATGAACCCATTCCTGTCGAACTCACTTGGTGCGCAGGAAACCACTCTTTACCGCATTGTCGCTGCTTATGCGATGTTTGCAAATGGCGGCGAAAGGGTAGAGCCGACCCTTGTGGACCGTGTGCAGGATCGTTCTGGTAAAACAGTTTATCGCCATGATCAGCGCAACTGCGTTGACTGCTCGTTGCCCACTCTGCCGGCAGGAGCCGCGCCTGAAGTCATTTCCAACCGCGATCGCATTATGAACGCTGTGACTGCATATCAGCTTACTTCGATGATGCGCGGCGTGGTCGAGCGCGGCACGGCAAGCGGTGCGATTAACCTGCCAGTGCCAATTGCAGGTAAAACGGGTACGACGAATGATGCAAAAGACGTATGGTTCGTCGGCTTTTCCTCGAACATCGTGGCTGGCTGCTATATTGGCTATGACAACCCGCGCAGTCTTGGTCGTGGCGCCTATGGTGCATCGGTCTGTGGTCCCGTTTTCCAAGACTTCATGGAAGTCGCGGTTGATAAATTCGGCGGTGGTAACTTCAAAGTTCCAGAAGACTGTCAATTCATCAAGATCGACCGCTACACTGGCGGACGTCTCCCAGAGGATGCGAGTGGTGACAACGTGATCTCCGAATGTTTCCGTGCGGGCGAAGAACCTGTCTTTGGCATCATGTTTGATGGTGGCTTTGCGATGTCGGCCGATCTTCCTCTCTTTGACGAAGTCCCGAGTACGGCAAAGCAGATCACCACCTCAACTGGTGAGACCGCGACAGTCGGTCCGAATGCTTCGTTTGGCACTCTCTCATCGGGCGGTCTTTACTGACCTAGCCCTTGCTGTTAGGGGCCTTGCTGAATATTACCCACAGAAACCACCGGCGCGATTTGGCGCCGGAACAAATGATTAAGACCGGAAAGTCCAATGCGCGCCGAAATTCTCAACGTTGTTTCCGCCATCGAAAAATCGCTCAAGCTATTGGCTCAGCGTCTGGATTGGGAAACGGCTGAGTATCGCCTTGAAGAATTCAACGCTCGTGTTGAAGATCCGAGCCTTTGGGATGATCCTGAGGCTGCGCAAAAACTGATGCGCGAACGTCAGATGCTTGTCGATGCAATCGACGGCTTCAAGGCGATCAAGCAAGAGTTGGCCGACAACATCGAACTCATCGAACTTGGCGAGATGGAAGATGACGCCGATGTGGTCAAAGACGCAGAGGCATCTTTGAAAGAGCTCAAGGTCAAGGCTGCGCAAAAAGAAATCGAAGCGCTTCTGGACGGCGA
>CAYWUN010000093.1:0-11856 GCA_964461315.1 uncultured Aestuarium sp. | reverse complement strand
ACGATCATGTCGACCATCGGCACGCTCCAACTCTTTGACGAAGTTCAGAATATCACGCTTGGCGGTCCCGCAAATGCGACGCTGACCCTCTCGCAATATATCTATAATCTGACGTTCCAGTTTATGCCGTCTTTTGGCTATGCGGCAACGGTATCCTATGTGATCGTCCTGATCGTAGCGATCCTGTCTTTTGCGCAATTCTACATCGCGAGGGACCGCAAATGACCAACCGCTCTCTCCTGTCGTTTGTCCAATATGGCGTGTTGTCGATTGCTGCTTTCCTGTCTGTCTTTCCGTTCTTCTGGATGGTGGTTGGTGCCACAAATTCCAGTGCCGACATCATCAAGGGCAAGGCCACTTTTGGCACGAACCTTTGGACAAATATGGTGAACCTGAACGCGCAGGTGGATCTCCCACGCGTTCTGTTCAATTCGTTCTACATCGCGATTATTGGCACCGTGCTCACGCTCGTCGTCGCCTCCGCTGCGGGCTATGGGTTCGAGATTTTCCGCTCCAAGGCGAGAGAGAGGCTTTTTGGCGGTCTGCTGTTGATGCTCTCGATCCCGTTTGCCGCGCTGATGGTGCCGCTTTTCATCATGTTCGCCAATGCCGGCCTCATTAACACCTATTCCGCGATTATTGCGCCGTCCGTGGCCAATATCTTTGTGATTTTCTACTTCCGTCAGGCTACCAAGGCTTTCCCGCACGAACTGCGCGATGCGGCCAAGATCGATGGTCTCAAGGAATGGCAGATCTTTGCCCGCGTCTATTTCCCCGTGATGCGCTCGACCTATGCAGCGGCCACGATCATTGTCTTTATGCTCAACTGGAACAACTATCTCTGGCCGCTTATCGTGCTCCAAACGAACGAGATGAAGACCATGGTTCTCACCATCTCGTCGCTCGCCTCCGCCTATACACCCGATTTCGGAGTTGTAATGGTCGCCACCATTCTCACAACTCTGCCCACACTCATCATCTTCTTCCTACTCCAGCGTCTCTTTGTCCAAGGCATGCTGGGTTCGGTGAAATAAGGACCAAGAATGCGCGACCTGATCTCTTTCAACTCCGACTGGCTCTTCGAGGGCGACGAGCCTGTGAACCTGCCCCATACAGCAGTTGAGCTTCCATTCCATTACTTCGACGAACGCTCCTACCAGCGCGGGTTCACTTATGAGAAGCGGTTCACACCCGCGCCGGAATGGGAAGGCCGTGAAGTCACGCTGCACTTCGAAGGCGCAATGGCCAATTCGCGCGTGCTCCTCAATGGAACGGCAATCGCGGCACATAAGGACGGATATACCCCATTTGAGGCGCGTCTGACGGGGCTCATGACCTCGGGCGAGAACGTCTTGACCGTTGAAATCGACGGAAGCGAAAACCCGTCAATCCCGCCGTTCGGGGGGCAGATCGACTCTCTCACCTACGCGGGGATCTACCGTGAGGTCTGGATTAAACTCACCGCGCCCGTCTCGATCGCCTCGGTCAAGATCGAGACCCCTGACGTGCTTGCCGATGTGAAATCCGTGTTTGCCAAGGTTACCTTCGCCGATCCGCAAAACCTTGAGATCAGCGGAACCTTGAAAGCGTCGCTTTTGAAGGACGGCAAGGCCATTGCCAAAACCCAAATCGATGTTTCGGGGCCTCAGGCCGAGGTCACTCTCTCGGAGTTAGAGGGCATCGCACTGTGGGACGTCGACGATCCGGAGCTCTACACCCTCAACCTGACGCTTGATACGGCTCATGGGACGGACACGCTCGACACCCGTTTCGGCTTTCGCCATGCCGAGTTCACCACTGACGGTTTTCACCTCAACGGGCGTCTCCTGAAAATCCGCGGCCTCAACCGTCACCAATCCTTCCCCTATGTCGGTTATGCTCTCGGCAAAGCCGCTCAGCGCAAGGACGCCGAGATCCTCAAATACGATCTTGGCCTGAACCTTGGGCGCACGTCGCACTATCCGCAGTCGCGCCACTTCCTCGACCGCTGCGATGAAATCGGTCTTCTCGTTTTTGAAGAAATTCCCGGCTGGCAACATATCGGCGACAAAGCATGGCAGGCCGAAAGCGTTGAGAACGTCCGCCGCATGATCCGCCGTGACTGGAACCACCCGTCAATCATCCTTTGGGGTGTGCGGATTAACGAGAGCCAAGACAACCACGAACTCTACTTGGAAACCAATCGCGTAGCGCATGAACTTGACACAACACGCCAAACGGGCGGCGTGCGCTTTATCACCGACAGCGAACTTCTCGAAGACGTCTACACGATGAACGACTTTATCTTGGGCGAGTTCGAACAGGGCGGCAATCGCCCTCGCACACCTCTGCGCCCCCAGCGAGAGGTTACAGGGCTTGATCATGATGTGCCCTATATGATCACCGAATATAACGGCCATATGTTCCCGACCAAATCTCACGATCAGGAACAGCGTCAGGCCGAACATGTCACCCGCCATCTGGACGTCCTGAACGCCGCATACGGCGCAAAAGGGACCGCAGGGGCCATCGGTTGGTGTGCGTTCGACTACAACACCCACAAAGACTTCGGGTCGGGCGATCGCATTTGCTATCACGGCGTCATGGATATGTTCCGCGAGCCAAAGTTTGCGGCCTATGCCTATCAGTCCCAACGGGACGCAAGCGAAGGCGTGGTGATGGAGCCTGTCACCTTTTATGCCCACGGCGAGCGCAATATCCACGGCATCCTACCGCTGATTGTTCTGACCAACGCGGACGAGGTCGAAGTGCGCTACGGAGACTTCCCGCCCGTGCGCATTCAGCCTGACCGTGAGACCTATCCGCATCTCCCCCATGCTCCGGTGATCATTCGTCCGGAGCATTTCGGCGACGGTGGCCTTGGGGTTTGGGGCATGAGCTGGGAACACGGCGAAATCGTCGGCTACAAGGACGGCAAAGAAATCGCGCGGCGCAAGTTCGTCTCGGACCCCCTGCCCACAACGCTTGCCGTTATCGCCGATGAGACCGAGGTGGAAACAGGCGAAACTGTCCGCGTCATGGTCCGTCTTTTGGATCAGGCAGGCAACAAGCTCCGCCACGCGACAGACCCTGTCAGTTACGAGGTAAGTGGCCCAGCCGAGCTCTTTGGGCCAGATCTGGTGCCGCTGCGCGCAGGATCGACGGGGCTTTGGCTTCGGATGACGGGCAAAGGCAAAGTGGACCTTACCGTCACCCACCCGATCCTTGGCCCCAAAACCGTCACCCTTCAGGCGATCTAAGGAGCGCGATGTTATGAGCGGATTGAAACTCAAAGGACTGCGCAAGGCTTATGGTGGCTTTGAAGTCATTCGCGGTGTCGACCTCGACATCGAACCCAAGGAATTCGTTGTGTTTGTCGGTCCTTCGGGGTGCGGCAAATCCACAATCCTGCGGATGATTGCAGGGCTTGAGGACATCTCCGGTGGCGAGCTTTTGATTGGCGACCGGATGGTCAACGATGTGGACGCCTCCAAGCGCGGCATCGCGATGGTGTTTCAATCCTATGCGCTCTATCCGCATATGACTGTCGAAGAAAACATGGGTTTTGCTCTCAAATATGCGGGCGAAAGCAAAGATGCGATCAAACGCCAAGTGGCCGAGGCTGCGCGTATTTTGGGGCTAGAGGCGCTCTTATCCCGACGCCCCAAAGACCTCTCTGGTGGTCAGCGTCAGCGCGTCGCCATTGGCCGCGCGATTGTGCGTCACCCTGAAGTTTTCCTCTTTGACGAACCCCTTTCCAACCTTGATGCCGAACTGCGCGTTCAAATGCGGATCGAGATTGCGCGACTTCACAAAGAGCTTGGCACCACGATCATCTATGTGACCCACGATCAGGTCGAGGCGATGACACTTGCAGATAAAATCGTGGTCCTGCGAGATGGGCTTATTGAACAGGTGGGGAGCCCGCTTGAACTCTATGACAACCCCAAAAATCAGTTTGTTGCAGGGTTCATCGGTTCGCCAAAGATGAATTTCCTTCCTGCCAAGGTGCAAGGCGGGCGGCTTTCCCTAATTGGCTATCAAGGCCAGTCGCTCGCCCTGCCCGCGCCCCATAGTAATTTAAGCGATGGCACCGAAGTTACAATTGGCATCCGCCCCGAACATTTCTCAGCGTCAGGCGATGCGACACTCGAGCTGAATGTCGAGATCGTTGAGAACCTCGGCAACGAAACCTACGCCTATGCGCGCCAAGGCGATGCCGACATGCTCACCATCGCAATGCAAGGCGACCGCTCTATCCGTCCGGGCACTCAGATTTCCGCACGCTTTGATCCGCAAAAGATGTTCCTTTTCAATGCCAAGGGCGAAAGGCTCGGGTGATACTGCGGAATAGAATGGCGGTGTTTCGCGCGCAATGTGCTTTGGCCTTGCACCTTTGGAAACAAGGCTCCACTGTGCGGTCAAGTGAACAGGAGCCCCCATGTCCCCCCGTAAGATCATCATCGACACCGACCCAGGTCAGGACGACGCCGTTGCTATTTTGCTCGCCCTTGCAAGCCCCGAAGATGTCGAGGTTCTGGGGATAACAGCGGTTGCAGGAAACGTCCCCCTATCGCTGACCCAAAAGAACGCGCGGATCGTGTGCGAGGTTGCGGGGCGGCCCGAAGTCAAAGTCTTTGCGGGCTGTGAAGCGCCTTTGTCGCGCCCTCTTGTCACGGCGGAACATGTCCACGGCAAAACGGGGCTAGATGGCCCTGCCCGTCCCGATCCGACCATGCCTCTTCAGGAACAGCACGCTGTCGATTTTATCATCGAGACGCTGCGCACAGAGCCTGCGGACACCGTAACACTGTGCCCGCTAGGCCCGCTGACCAATATCGCGACAGCTTTTCAAAAAGCCCCCGATATTATCGAGCGCGTTCACCAAATCGTTCTCATGGGTGGCGGCTTCTTTGAAGGCGGCAACATCACGCCTTCGGCTGAGTTCAACATCTATGTAGACCCCGAAGCCGCTGATGTCGTGTTCAAATCGGGCGCAAACATCGTAATGTGCCCGCTTGATGTGACCCACAAAGCGCTCACTGATCGCGCTTGGATCGACAAAATGAACGGCCTTGGCACGCTTGCCGGCCACATGGTTGCCGGCTGGACAGACTTTTTCGAGCGGTTCGATGTGGCGAAATACGGCTCCTCTGGTGCGCCGCTGCATGATCCATGCGTCATCGCTTATCTTATCGATCCGCACCTCTTTGACGGGCGATACATCAACGTCGAGATCGAGACGAAATCCGAGTTGACCCTAGGCATGACTGTCGCCGACTGGTGGCGCGTCACGGACCGAAAACCAAATGCGCTCTTCCTCAACCAAATTCACCGCGATGGGTTCTTTGACCTCTTGAGCGAGAGGATCGCGCGGCTATGAGCACAAACATAACCCTCGGCAAAACCGAGGACCTCGACCGCGTTTTATCGCTTATGGAGCGCTTTCACGAAGAACGCGGGATCGCTTCTGATGATGATCTGCGCCGTCGCGCAGTGACGCCTCTCTTGGACGGCAGCCCCCATGGTGCGGTATGGCTCATTGGCCCGACCCGCGCACCGCTTGGCTATGTGCTCGTTACCTTTGGCTGGTCCGTCGCTTTTGGCGGCACAGAAGGTTGGGTGGATGAGGCCTATATCCGCCCCTCCGTTCGCAAGCGCGGGATCGGCACTGAAGTGCTCCATGCAATCGCCGTTTCTTTGACCGCTGGCGGTGTCCGTGCGCTCCATGCGCGTTTGGCGCAGGATGATGTCGAGGCCCAGAATTTTTGCAAGCGCGTCGGGTTTGAACCACGTGACGGCGTGCTTATAATGACGGATAGGCTTTGATCTCATAGCTTTTTGCGAAACACGCCCCATCTATGGACCATGAGACTCATGATCCCCTTTGATAACTCCTATGCGCGCTTGACTGACCGACTGTTTTCGCGGGTTGACCCGACGCCTGTCGGAGCGCCCTCGCTTATCGCCGTGAATGACACATTGGCGCGTGAGCTTGGCATTTCCCCCGAGGAGTTGCGCGGCCCGATTGGCATTGAAGTCCTTGCAGGCAACGCCATTGCCGCAGGGTCCGAACCCATTGCCCAAGCCTATGCCGGACACCAATTCGGCAATTGGAATCCAGGGCTAGGTGATGGCCGCGCCATCCTTTTGGGCGAGGTCGTGGATAAAAACGGCCAGCGCCGCGACATTCAGCTCAAAGGCTCCGGCCCTACGCCCTATTCTCGGCGCGGCGACGGACGCGCATGGCTTGGTCCGGTTTTGCGCGAATACATCATGAGCGAGGCGATGCACGCGCTTGGCGTTGCAACCACGCGCGCTCTTGCCGCGGTTGGAACAGGTGAGACGGTCATCCGCGAAGGCTATTTTCCGGGCGCAATCCTCACGCGCGTGGCGGCCAGCCACATCAGAGTCGGCACGTTTCAACTCTTTGCGGCGAGGCGTGATCTTGATGCCCTACAAACGCTCTGCGACCACGTGATCAAGCGTCATTACCCATATGCAGAGGGGCCAAGTGGGCTATTGCGTGCTGTAACAGAGGCACAAGCAAAACTCATCGCAAAGTGGATTTCAATCGGTTTCATCCACGGGGTCATGAACACCGACAACATGACCGTTTCGGGTGAGACCATCGATTATGGCCCTTGCGCTTTTATGGACGAATATCACCCCTCGACCGTTTTCAGTTCGATCGACACCCAAGGCCGCTATGCCTATGGCAACCAGCCACAAATCGCGGTCTGGAACATAGCGCAACTTGCCACCGCCTTGGTTCCCCTAATGCCGGATCAGGACGCTGCAATCGAAGAATTCACCGAAATCGTCAACGGTTTTGCCGATATTTATCAATCAGAATGGCGCAGGCTTATGGCCGCAAAGATTGGTCTAACCGACACGGAACAGAGCTTTTCTTTGGTCAATCGCCTACTCAAGCTGATGATGGAAAGCGGATCGGATTTCACCAATTCATTTTCGGGACTGACCAGCGGCCAAGCACGTGATCAGTTCACCGACCGCGAGGCATTTGATCTTTGGCACGAGGATTGGCAGTCCTTTGCCCCCGACCACGCGCTTATGAAAACGATGAACCCCAATTTCATCCCCCGCCTTCATATGATCGAAGCGGTGATCCAATCCGGCGTTCAGGGCGACTTTGCACCGTTCCACGAATTGCTTGAGGTCGTCACGGCGCCCTTTGCCGAGCTTGATGAGACGCGCAGGGCCTATTCCAAACCGCCCTTGCCAGCCGAGAAGGTCACGCGCACCTTCTGCGGCACATAAAAAAGGCGGGATCATCTCCCGCCCTCTCAATTTCCGAATGTCCGTTCGATTACTCGGTGACGGTCACTTTGATCATCACATCGGGACGGCCGATAATCGCGCCGTTCGGACCTTCGCCACGCTTGATCGCGTCAACGATGTCCATACCCTCGGTCACGCGACCCACAACGGTGTATTGGCCGTTGAGGAAGTCACCTTGGTCGAACATGATAAAGAACTGCGAGTTTGCCGAGTTCGGATCAGACGAACGGGCCATGCCGACGATACCACGCGCAAAGGGTTCGTCGCTGAATTCAGCTTCGATATCGCCAAATTCTGACCCGCCCATGCCAGCCATACGCATGTCCATACCGATACGGCCAAATTGGACGTCACCAGTCTGAGCCATAAAGCCGTCGATCACGCGGTGAAACACGACACCGTCATAGAGACCCTCGGCAGCAATCGCCTTGATCTGCTCGACGTGCTTGGGCGCAAGATCTTCCAGAAGGTCGATCTTGATCGTGCCCTGTGCTTGGCCATCGACCATGATCTCAAGACCACTGGCAAATGCCGAAGATGCAACAAGGGTAAAAGCTGCGGCGAGCTTAAACATCAGCGGCAACCTTAACAGAGATCATACGGTCAGGATTCGCAGGCGGCTCACCACGAGTAATCGCGTCTACGTGCTCCATGCCTTCGATCACGCGGCCATAGACCGTGTATTGACCGTTGAGGAAGTGGTTGTCTTTGAAGTTGATGAAGAACTGCGAGTTCGCCGAGTTCGGGTTCATCGAACGTGCAGCGCCAAGGGTGCCGCGATCATGCGGAAGGCGCGAGAATTCAGCCGGAAGATCAGGAAGATCCGAACCACCAGTGCCAGCAGCGCGGAGGTTGAAGTTGTCTTCCATGTCGCCGTTCGCAACATCACCCGTCTGAGCCATGAAACCGTCAATTACGCGGTGGAAGCAAACGTTGTCATACTCACCAGCGCGAGCGAGCTCTTTCATACGGGCCGTGTGCTGCGGAGCAACATCAGCAAGAAGCTCGATAACGACTTTACCGTCTTTCAGTTCGATGATGACGGTGTTTTCGGGGTCTTTAATCTCGGCCACGGGGCACTCCTTTGGAAAACATTTGCCAACGACATAAGGTTATTTCGCGCCCTTGCCAAGGGATCGCGCTTGACGTTGGCGCGAGGACGGTTACGAACAAGGCGCTACCGCTAAACTACGGAGGTTCGGATGGCTTGGAAAACACTCGACGACATGGATCTTGACGGCAAACGCGTGCTGGTTCGCGTAGATATCAACGTACCTGTCGAGGATGGTCGCGTCACCGATACAAGCCGCATCGACCGCATCGTGCCCACCATCAAGGATATCGTCGCGATGGGCGGCACACCGATCATGCTCGCGCATTTTGGCCGCCCCAAGGGACAACCTGTCCCCGAAATGAGCCTGCGTGTGACCCTCCCCGCTTTGGAAGCGGCTCTTGGCACATCTGTGAGCTTTATCGAAAAGCCTTCGGGCGACGACCTTGCCGCGCTTCCCAAAGGGACTGTGGTTCTGGTGGAGAACACGCGCTTTACCCCGATGGAAGAAAAGAATGACCCGATGATGGCGAAATTCCTCGCCTCGCTGGGTGATATCTACGTCAACGACGCTTTTTCCGCCGCGCACCGCGCCCATGCCTCGACCGAAGGCGTGGCACATCTCCTCCCCTCCTGCGCCGGTCGCCTGATGGCTGAAGAGCTCGGCGCTTTGGACAAGGCGCTCGGCACCCCTGCCCGCCCTGTTGTGGCTGTTGTTGGCGGCGCAAAGGTCTCAACCAAGCTCGACCTTCTTGGCAACCTTGTCGGCAAAGTAGATCACCTTGTGATCGGCGGCGGCATGGCCAACACTTTCCTCGCGGCCCAAGGCGTGAGCGTCGGCAAATCGCTTTGCGAGCATGACCTTGCCGATACAGCACGCGACATCCTTAAAAAGGCCGAGGCTGCTGGCTGCGAGATAATTCTTCCTCGCGATGTTGTGGTGGCGCGTGAGTTCAAGGCGAACGCTGCAAATGAAACAGTCGCCCCCGATGCTTGCCCAGAGGATGCAATGATCCTCGATGCAGGCCCCGCAACGGTTGCCTATATCTCCGAGGTGCTTGATCGCGCCAAGACACTCGTCTGGAACGGCCCACTCGGCGCATTCGAGATCACACCTTTCGACGCCGCAACCAACGCAGCCGCCGCCAAAGCAGCCGCGCTGTCCAAAGCGGGCAAGTTGATCTCGGTTGCAGGCGGCGGCGACACTGTAGCAGCGCTGAACCAAGCGGGTTCTGCTTCCGACTTCACCTATATCTCGACCGCTGGCGGTGCCTTCCTTGAATGGATGGAAGGCAAGACCCTTCCCGGCGTGGCGGCTCTCGAAGCCTGATTCCCGCCTTGGCGGAAACCCATCAAAGCCCGCCTCCGAGCGGGCTTTTTTGTTTCAAAAAACGTCATTCTTTTGTAAAGAAATCTGACTATTACCAATATGTTACAACCCAGACCCTTTGGTTGCGCTAACAATGTAAGCGGTTGCGCTAACAACCTTGCACAACCCAAAATCGCGTCCTAGGCCAGCCCGTGAATTGCCACCGCAACCCAAAGGGCTCCGAGCATGAAGACCACCAAAATTGTCCAGAAAATCCTCTCCAACTACGAAGGCGAAACCCCCGGCGTAAAAGCCAACCTCGCACGTATGCTGATGACCGGCAAATTGGGCGGCACCGGCAAGATGATTATTCTTCCGGTTGATCAAGGTTTCGAACACGGCCCAGCCCGCTCCTTTGCGCCCAATCCCGGTGGCTATGACCCGCACTACCACTACCAGCTTGCGATCGACGCTGGTCTCAACGCATATGCCGCCCCCCTCGGGATGATCGAAGCGGGCGCCGATACCTTCGCGGGCCAAATCCCGACGATCCTAAAGGTCAACTCGGCCAACTCGCTCATGTCCGACAGCTGCGGCAAGAACCAAGCCGTGACCGCATCCGTTGACGACGCACTGCGCCTTGGCTGCTCGGCAATCGGCTTCACGATTTATCCCGGCTCCGACGCTCAGCTGGACATGTATGAAGAAATCGTCGAGATGCGCAAAGAAGCTGCCGCAAAAGGCGTTGCGACCGTCATCTGGTCCTATCCCCGCGGTGAAGCCATTACCAAAGACGGCGAAACCGCCATCGACGTAGCCGCCTATGCCGCTCAGATTGCGGCCCTCATCGGCGCACATATCATCAAGATCAAGCTTTCGACCGATCACTTGATGCTTCCCGAAGCCAAAAAAGTCTACGAAGATCAAAAAATCGACGTCGCCACCCAAGCCGCCCGCGTCCGACACTGCATGGACGCATCCTTCGGTGGCCGCCGCATTGTCGTCTTCTCGGGCGGTGCAAAGAAAGGCGCAGACAGCGTTTATGATGACGCCCGTGCAATCCGCGATGGCGGTGGCAACGGCTCGATCATCGGCCGCAACTCCTTCCAACGCGAACGTGGCGACGCGCTCCAAATGCTGCAAAAGCTCGTCGATATCTACCGCGGCAAAGCCTAAGCTTTCAGTCAATCAAACCACGATCATGGCCATCCCCTGCGGTGGCCATTTTTTCTTGAAAATATACGTTTTAGGGGATTCACAAAACGAATCAGATGTGCGATTCTACCCATACCGTGCGTAAGACGCGGAAAACGAGGCAGAAAATGAACCGTCACAGCAGACCTTCATTCGGGTCACTTGCATATTTCTTGGGGGCAATCCTTTTGGGCCTCTACTTCACCTTTGCGGCCGTGCAGGGTGACTATGGCGTCTTCAAGCGCGCCGAAGTGACGGCAGAGGGCAAAAAGCTTCAGCAAGACCTTGATCGTATCAATGCTCAGGTCGCCCAGATGGAAAACCTCACCCATCGACTTTCTGACAATTATCTCGATCTTGACCTGCTCGACGAGCGTGCCCGCGACGTCCTTGGCATGATCCGCGCAGACGAAATCGTTATCCGTTAAATTCTTGCTTTCCGCCTTTGTGCCTCAATTATCCCGGGGTGAATGCGCCGCAAGGCGCAGAGGGGCAGCGCCCCTGATGTCAGGCAACCCGCTAATCTTGCACGATTTTCTCCGTATTGCGTTTCGCGCAACCCTCCTATGTGCGCGCTCGCTATATTGATACTCGCTTTCTGGGATCAGATGGTTTATTAAATAGTTTAACGCTAAACTATTTCGCCATCAAAGGACGGAGGACCTATGGCCGCGAAAAAGCCAGCCCCCAAGGCAAATGTATCCGCAGACGAACTTCTTGGTTATTACCGCGAGATGCTTCTCATCCGCCGCTTCGAAGAAAAGGCAGGCCAGCTTTACGGCATGGGTCTGATCGGCGGCTTCTGTCACCTCTATATCGGCCAGGAAGCTGTCGTCGTCGGCCTCGAAGCCTGCACGAAAGAAGGCGATAAGCGCGTCACCTCTTACCGCGACCACGGGCACATGCTCGCCTGCGGTATGGAAGCAAACGGCGTGATGGCAGAACTTACCGGCCGCGAAGGTGGCTATTCCAAAGGTAAGGGCGGCTCGATGCACATGTTCTCCAAAGAAAAGCACTTCTA
>CAYWUN010000092.1:0-12256 GCA_964461315.1 uncultured Aestuarium sp. | reverse complement strand
TTCGGTAACAACGATTTGCCACTGACCACGACCGAGATCCTCGACCTCCCATTTGGCGCGAAGACGGAACGACCCACGGCCCGTTCGATAAGCCTCGGCAATATTCTCTTTGGGTTCGACAATCACGCCACCGGTCGGGAAATCGGGACCTGGGACGTATTGAAGCAACGTTTCATCACGTGCATCTGGCGCCTTGATCAAATGCAGACAGGCGTCGATCAATTCGTGAATGTTGTGCGGCGGAATGTTCGTCGCCATACCCACCGCAATCCCACTGGACCCGTTGGCCAAGAGGTTCGGGAAAGCTGCGGGCAGAACGACGGGTTCTTCCAGAGTTCCGTCATAGTTCGGACGATAATCGACGGCATTCTCATTAAGCCCTTCAAGCAGGGCCTCAGCAGCAGCGGTCATACGCGCTTCGGTGTATCGGCTCGCAGCGGGGTTATCCCCGTCAATGTTGCCAAAGTTACCCTGACCGTCCACCAGCGGATAACGGACGTTAAAGTCCTGAGCCAATCGCGCCATCGCGTCATAAATCGCAGCATCGCCATGCGGGTGATAGTTACCCATAACGTCGCCGCTGATCTTGGCAGACTTGCGGAATCCACCTGTCGCAGAGAGCCGCAATTCGCGCATTGCGTAAAGGATGCGGCGATGCACTGGCTTCAGACCGTCACGCGCATCAGGTAGCGCGCGGTGCATGATCGTTGAAAGCGCATAGGTTAGGTAACGCTCACCAATCGCGCGCCGTAGCGTCTCGGTCAGATTTTGGCTGCTCTCGCCGGATTCAGTATCGGTCATTTCACTCATACATCGGGTTTAGCGACAACCCGCCCGACGATCTAGTGGGATTTGAATGGAACCCATTTCAATCAGAGCAGTTCATTTCTCATTGATCGCGAAAAGTGGATGACAATTCAAACCTAGCGGTTCATTAAGCCACAAAAATTTAATACAATCTATGAGTGAGTCTCTCTAACCATTGATTGCGTGCACATGGGGGTGTGTCATGAAGTCGTACATTTGGACTACATTTATTTTTCTTGGCCTCGCGTTTTACCAACTGTCTGGCGGCGCAAATTTCAAACCTGAAACTCGGAACACAGAATCCGAAAGGCTCTCATTTGGGCCGAGCATTGCTTCGCGTGATAGCAAGCCAAGCTCAATTCCGACACGCACCGCAACTGATGTCCTAACGGTCACACCCGTCGCTGCCAAATCTGCGGACTCGTTTGAAGCAAATGTCATTGCCGCTTCTTTCACGGACGCACCTGCACTTGCTCCGACCAGCGCGGCTGAAGCACTCTCTCTTTTGGCAGCACAAAAAGTTGCCCCAGCAGTTGAAGCGAAACTTATCTCTCCAAACGCAGACATTCGCACCGTAGCAGGTTCGCGCGTGAACATGCGTCAAGGCCCTAGCACGCGCTATGGCGTGGTCACAACATTAGAACACGGAACCGAAGCAGAGGTTCTGGAAGCTACCAACGGTTGGGTCCGTATACGTGTGGTCGAAACAGGTCGAATGGGTTGGATGGCCGAAAGCCTGCTCGAGATTTCGAACGGTTGAGCTTGCAACTCCTGAATGACTGAGCAACATCGCGCTATGACACAGCGCACCGTTCTGATCACAGGCTCTTCCACTGGCATCGGGTATGATGCCGCACACGCCCTTCGCAAACGTGGCTGGCGGGTTTTTGCGACCTGCCGCAAACCAGAAGACGTAGATCGTCTTAGGTCCGAGGGTCTTGAAAGCGTCGTCCTTGATTTGCGTGTCAAAACGTCGATCACTGAGGCCGTTTCTACCATCCTCGCGCAAACCGACGGTCGGCTAGATGCGCTTTATAACAACGGGGCATACGCTTGCCCCGGTGCAGTTGAAGACCTTCCAACAGATGCCCTGCGTGCGATCTTTGAAACGAACGTTTTCGGCTGGCACGAGCTCACTCGGCAAATCATACCCGTGATGCGCCGTCAGGGGCATGGACGTATCGTCAACTGCTCGTCAGTTCTTGGCCTAGTCCCATTTGGCTGGCGCGGAGCATACGTTTCCACAAAATTTGCGATTGAAGGCCTCTCTGATGTTCTCCGCCTAGAGCTTCGCGGAACCGGCATTTCCGTTAGCCTCATCGAACCAGGTCCGATCACGTCCAAAATTCGCGAAAACGCTATTCCGCATTTTGAAAAATGGATCGACTGGAAAAATTCCGCTCGCAAGGCTGACTACGAACGCCTCATGGATCGGCTTTATGTCGACCGCGGGAAAGATCGCTTCGAGCTTCCCGCCAGTGCAGTCTCAGCAAAGCTTATTCACGCTCTCGAGTCTGCAAACCCGCGACCGCGTTACTATGTCACAACGGCAACCTATCTAATGGGCAACCTCAAGCGTTTGCTTCCCACGCGGGCCTTGGATTGGCTCATCGCCAAGGGCTAGCCCCCTTTCTTTTCAGGACAAGACTGCTACATCGAGGATAACCGAAAAACACGAGGTCCGAGATGAGAGACGATCCCCTATTCTATGTAGTCGCATTTGCATGTCTTTCCGTGGCTGGAATCCTGCTATGGGGCGTAGGATCTTTTGGACGGGGCGGAGAATACAACGCACGTAACTCCAACAAGATCATGCGTTATCGGATCATCGCACAGGCCATAGCGGTCGCACTGATCCTGCTCTTTGTATGGGTTCGCCGCTGAAATGGTCGTTCTAAACAAAATCTACACCCGCACAGGTGACAAAGGCGAAACCGCGCTCGGAAACGGTGATCGCGTGGCCAAGTATTCTCCGCGTGTTGACGCATATGGCACTGTGGATGAAACCAATGCGACCGTCGGCCTTGCACGTCTTCACGCCGAAGGCACGTTGGAAGACCGCCTCGCAGCAATTCAAAACGATCTTTTCGACCTTGGCGCAGACCTTTGTCGCCCTGACATGGAGAAGGACAGCGAGTCACCCTATCCGGTCCTTCGGATGATCGACACACAAGTATCGCGTCTAGAATCCGAAATCGACGAGATGAACGCGAAGCTCGAGCCGCTGCGTAGCTTCATTCTTCCAGGAGGTTCGGCCCTCGCTGCTCAGCTTCACTTATGCCGTACCGTCTCACGCCGCGCCGAGCGGCTCTGCGTTGAACTCGCCTCCGTGGAATCAGTGAACCCCGCAGCTGTAAAATACCTTAATCGCCTCTCTGATTGGTTCTTTGTGGCGTCGCGAGTCGCCAATGAAAACGGCAAAGCGGATGTTCTTTGGGTGCCAGGCGCAAACCGATAGCGATAACGTAATTCTGTAACTGAGGGCCGCTGTATATTTGCTGCGGCCCTTATTTTATTCGCCACTTATTCCCGACCAATCCAAAAGTCTTATCCGAACGTGGCGTCTCCGACACAAACCGCGTCGATTTTACACTGTTTTCCGATTGCTGCGCTTGCTAACAACCTCACGAACAGGTGCATTCGCGCCAAACTTGAGGGAGAACTACGCCGATGAAGGTCTTGGTACCGGTCAAGCGCGTGATCGACTATAACGTGAAGGTTCGCGTCAAAGCGGACGGCACGGGTGTTGATCTTGCGAACGTAAAGATGTCGATGAACCCCTTTGACGAAATTGCCGTCGAAGAAGCCATCCGCCTTAAAGAGGCAGGCAAAGCTGACGAGATCGTTGTTGTTTCGATCGGCGTAAAGCAGGCGCAGGAAACACTCCGCACCGCGCTTGCAATGGGTGCGGACCGTGCGATCCTTGTGACCGCTGCCGACGACGTGCACACCGATATCGAGCCTCTCGCCGTGGCTAAAATCCTTGCCAAAGTGGTCGAGGAAGAGCAGCCCGGCCTCGTGCTTTGTGGCAAGCAAGCCATCGACAACGACATGAACGCGACCGGTCAGATGCTGTCGGCACTTCTTGGCTGGGGTCAGGCGACCTTTGCTTCCAAGGTAGAGATCGACGGTAACGCTGCCTCTGTCACTCGCGAGGTCGACGGTGGTCTTCAGACCATCAAGGTTAACCTTCCTGCTGTTATCTCGGCGGATCTTCGTCTGAACGAGCCGCGCTATGCTTCGCTTCCGAACATCATGAAGGCCAAGAAAAAGCCCCTCGATGAAAAGACAGCTGCCGATTACGGCGTTGATGTGAGCCCGCGCCTTGAGGTCGTCAAGACGTCTGAGCCTGCTGTGCGTCAGGCCGGCATCAAAGTTGGTTCGGTTGACGAGCTTGTCTCGAAACTCAAAGAAGTGGGAGCAATCTAATGGCTGTACTTCTCCTCGCTGAAGTCGCGAACGGCCAGCTGGCCCTCGACGCAGTTTCCAAATCCGTAAGCGCCGTTGCATCGCTCGGCGATGTTCATGTTCTCGTGGCGGGTCAAGGTGGTGACGCTGCTGCTGCCGAAGCGGCAACAATCGCTGGCGTGTCCAAGGTCATCTTTGCAGGCGACCACGGCTTTTGCCATATGTTGGCCGAGCCGGTTGCAGCACTGATTGTGTCGCTCGCTGGCGGCTATTCGCATATCGCGGCGGCTTCGACTTCGGACGCCAAAAATGTGCTTCCGCGCGTCGCGGCTCTTCTCGATGTTATGATCCTGTCGGACGTGACCGCAGTGATCGACGCCGACACCTTCGAACGCCCGATCTATGCAGGCAACGCGATCCAGACTGTAAAGTCCGCAGACAGCGTCAAGGTCTTCACCATCCGCACCACCTCGTTCGAGGCTGCTGCTGGCGGCAATTCTGCTCCTGTCGAAGCGCTCGGCGCCGCTGCTGAGAACGGCAAGTCGGAATGGATCGAGGACAAAGTCGCCGAGAGCGACCGTCCAGAGCTTACGTCCGCAGGCATCGTCGTCTCTGGCGGCCGCGGCGTTGGTTCGGAAGAAAGCTTCTCGATCATCGAAAGTCTTGCAGACAAACTCGGCGCCGCTGTTGGTGCCTCCCGCGCGGCAGTCGATAGCGGCTTTGCTCCGAACGATTGGCAGGTCGGCCAGACCGGCAAGGTCGTCGCTCCTCAGCTTTATGTTGCTGTCGGCATCTCGGGCGCGATCCAGCACCTTGCGGGCATGAAGGACTCTAAGATCATTGTTGCGATCAACAAGGACGAGGAAGCCCCGATTTTCCAAGTTGCTGACTTCGGACTCGTTGCTGACCTCTTTGAAGCTGTCCCTGAGCTTACCAGCAAGCTCTAATCGCAAAATCAGACAATCCCAGAGGCCCGTGCGAATACCGTACGGGCCTTTTTGTTTTGGATGAGTGGCGCGATTTTCCCGACCAGAGCCTCGCATATCTCTGAATGCTGCCGCGGGTTCGGAAAATGCATCGCCTGTTCCTTTTCAGTAACCGCGAACTCCATACCTTCGGTGGTATTTTCACTCGAAAGAGAGAGCTCGACAACGTCGTGCGCGACGTCCTTAATGTTTGAAAGAAGTTGCGAAGTTACGCCGAGGCTACCTGGAATGGACCGCAATCGTGGCAGTGCCGCGACTATGGTTTGCCCGCCAAAATTCGTCATGAGCGTTTTCATACGCGCCGTCCATGCATCAGTTAGCTCAGCTTGGACTATGCCAAATTTCTCTGGCGAAGCTTTTTGCAGTTGGGCCAGCAGATGATGCGTGAAGTCGATCTCGCTAAAATCTACACTTGGGTAGAGTACTTTCAATACTGTCGATGCGGCCACAAACCGGTCGTTGCGGCGCGGATGCACACGATAAAATCGGTTCGACATGTTCTGAATTTCAGAAACTTGCACCACTACGGCATTCGCGCCCTCGCAAATGGACAAAATCGAAGGATCTTTGACAAAGGCATCGATTCCAGCGTGTGGGATTCCCAAGTTCACACAGGTCTGCCCCAGCTCTTTTTCAAGCATCGCTGGAAAAGGTGTGCTGACAAACTTTCCGTATGTCGCGCCGTCCCCGATGCAAACAACATAACCCCGATCAAGCGACCGCTTTGGCCCCCGAAAATTCAATTTAGAATGTGCATAACGGCATGGAGCATAGTTCACCCCCAAAGCGCCGAAAGACTCGTGCTTCATAATTTCCACCACTCAAGATTTTCACTCACCTGCCCCGAGATTCGCCCAAATTCCTTGCCAAGTTGCTAAATTTCGAATTTGAACCATCTCCAGTAAGACGTGCGCCTTGATGCGAATGAGAATTCAAGACTAAGGTGTTCGTGAACAGTGAGAGGCGAAAAAATGGTGATCCAGCAGGTTGGTATCGTTGGGGCAGGTCAAATGGGCAACGGGATTGCTCATGTGTTTGCCCTTGCTGGCTACGACGTTCTCCTCACCGACGTGAGCGCAGATGCAATCAACAAGGCGCTTACGCTTATCGACAAGAACCTTGAGCGTCAGGTCAGCAAAGACGCTATCTCGGCGGCGCAAAAGGGCGAAGCACTTGCCCGTATCAAAACGACAACAACGCTCGCTGATCTTGGCCAAACCGACCTTGTCATCGAGGCCGCGACAGAACGCGAGACCATCAAACAGGCGATCTTTGAGGATTTGCTCCCGCACCTCAAGCCGTCGACAATCCTTGCGTCAAACACGTCTTCCATCTCGATCACGCGCCTTGGTAGCCGGACCGATCGGCCAGAAAAGTTCATCGGCTTCCACTTTATGAACCCTGTTCCTGTCATGCAGCTTGTCGAACTGATCCGTGGCATTGCGACGGATGAAGAGACCTTCCAAGCCTGTCATGCAGTCGTAGAAAAACTTGGCAAAACCTCTGCAACCGCAGAAGATTTTCCAGCCTTCATCGTGAACCGCATTCTTATGCCGATGATCAACGAGGCGATCTACACACTTTATGAAGGCGTGGGATCAGTTGAGTCCATCGACACGTCTATGAAGCTTGGTGCGAACCATCCAATGGGTCCGCTCGAACTTGCTGATTTTATTGGTCTTGATACCTGTCTCGCGATCATGAACGTTCTGCACGACGGCCTCGCCGACACCAAGTACCGTCCTTGCCCGCTTCTCACTAAATACGTGGAAGCTGGCTGGCTTGGTCGCAAGACACAACGCGGTTTCTACGATTATCGCGGAGAAAAACCAGTTCCGACTCGGTAAGGGCCGGATTAGTTACCTTCACCGAACTTATCAGCAACAAGCGCTTCAATGGCAGAAGCTAGCTCTTCTGCCTCAGCGCCGCTTGTCTCGACTTCAATAAAAGTGCCGATAGAAGCGGCGAGCATCAAAAGACCCATAATGCTGTCACCTCCAGCAGACTCTCCATCTTTGGAGATCGTGGCAGTTGCATCAAACTGTTCGCAAAGTTCTGATAGCTTTGCCGAGGCGCGGGCGTGGAGCCCTTTCACGTTTACAATCTTGAGTTTGCGATGCGCCATTAGTCAAAGTCCATGTCTGAAGTAACAGCGTGGCTGTCGATGTATTTGCGTCCTGCTAGCAAAGCGGCATTCACGGCATCAGGAACCGTCCGACCACGACACTTTGCGAGCTTGATGAGCATAGGCAAGTTTGTTCCGTAGAGAATGCGACGATCCGTCAAACTGCAAGCGCGAAGGGATAGGTTGGACGGCGAGCCCCCAAAAAGGTCAGTGCACAGCACTACACCATTCCCAGTATCAACCTCGTTCGCTGCGCGACAAATCTCGTCCTGCTTGGCTTCGCGATCATCTTCGGGGCCAATCGCAATGGCGAGCATGCCATCCTGTTTGCCCACGACATGTTCAACCGCCGCAAGGTACTCTTGCGCCAGCCCTCCATGTGCGACAATCACAATCCCTATCAATGGGCAGTTCCCCGATTTGGCGCGAGGTCAGCGTCACGCCGTTCCAATTCTCGATGACGTTTAGATACCTGCAATCCTTTTTCTGCAAGTGCATCCGTAACGATTTCAGTCATGGCGACTGATCTGTGTTGCCCACCGGTGCAACCAAAGGCAATCGAAAGATGCGACTTCCTGCTATTCTTGAAAAGAGGGGCAGTCATTTCCATCAAAGAAAGAACCTGCGTGATGAATTGATCAAAGGCTTCATCCGCTCGAACATAGTCGGCAACGCCCTTGTCGCGGCCATCAAGGGGGCGCAGTTCGGGTTCCCAATGGGGGTTCCTCAGAAATCGACAATCAAAGACGAAGTCTACCCCACGCGGGATGCCCCGCCGATAGGAAAACGACTGGACCGAAAGGATCATCGTTTTGTTCCGATCAACTCGGAAGACGCCTTCTAATTCTCCCCTAAGATCGTGGGGTGTCAAACCCGTCGTGTCGATCAGGGTATCAGCCTTGTTTCGAATGGGAACCAACAGAGCCTTCTCTTGGCCAATCCCGATAATGGGCGCTTGATCAGGCAAAAGCGGATGTTTGCGTCGCGTCTCAGAGTATCGCTTGATGAGTTCATCTTCGGCGCAATCCAAATATAGCAACTGAAGCTCCACCTGCGGATCACGCGTCAGCCTGTCAATTACGCCAAGGAATGCATCAACCGAGAAGTCGCGGTTACGAACATCAATGCCAAGGACGATAGGTCGGGCGAGCTTAGGCCCCGTCAGAAGTCGGTCAAGAAGTGACAATGGAAGATTGTCGATGACCTCGTATCCAAAATCCTCAAGCGCTCGGACCGAGGTTGTACGACCTGCACCAGAAGGACCGGTCACCAAGATCACTCGAACGATCTGGTTATCAATCTCTCCACTATCTTCAGACGAGCTCGTATTTGGGTCCTGGGTCATTCTACATCTCTCCGGCCTCGCCTTAAGTACTGCAAGAGCAGTGCCGGAAAACTTGGATTTTCAACTTTGCAAACTAACGGAAGTGTGACGCCAGCAATCGACATCGTCAATTGGCTAGGCAAACGTTCTGTCGAGGTTCGGCCAAGATCGACAACCAAGTCGATCGTGGATTCTGCTACAAAGTCGGCATTGAGTATGCCGATGCCGCGCGCTTCAATTTGCCCAGCGATGGAAAGAGGCGATGAAACAACGAGCCTCCCGTTCTCAAAACGAAAAACACACCTGTCGTCAGCAACAAGTGATGCACCACGCGCCATCAGTTCAAGAGCTAACGAAGACTTCCCACTCCCCGAGGGTCCAAGGATCAGCAGCCCCTTGCCCTCAAAAACAACTGCTGAGGCGTGAAGAGTTTCGCCCACGTCTAGACAGGCAAGCCAACAACGAAGCGGGCACCGAGCGGCTCAGACGTGATGTCTGCCTCTGTTGGTCGAATGTTCTCGGCCCATATCACACCGCCATGTGCTTCGACGATCTGTTTGGAAATAGCGAGACCAAGGCCAGAGTTATTACCGAACTGCCCAGCTGGACGCTCTGAATAAAAGCGCTTGAAGATTTTCGTTAAGGCATTGTCCGGAATTCCGGGGCCAGTATCCTCGACCACAACGAGCACTCGATTATCGCGGCGACGAGCCCAAACCCGAATTGCGTCACCCTCTTCACAGAACGAAATAGCGTTCGTGATCAGATTTACAAAAACCTGCGCCAGACGACCTTCGAGCCCAGAAATCATAATCGGCGCGTTAGGCATATCGGTGAGGTAATCAACGCCTTTCTCACGTGCTTGGCCACCTAGATATTCATTCAGGTTGCCAACCATCTTCATGAGATCGAATTCTTCCTCTTCTTCTTTGACCAACTCACTATCAAGACGCGAGGCGTTGGAAATATCGCTCACTAGACGGTCCAGACGGACAACATCATGCTCGATAACTTCGAGCAGTCTTTCACGTTGGTCATCACGTTTAGCGACCCGTAGCGTACCGACAGCAGACCGAAGCGAGGCCAGCGGGTTCTTGATCTCGTGTGCGACATCGGCCGCAAATTGTTCATTATTCTCAATCCGCTCGTAGAGAGCGGAAACCATGCCACGTAGAGCTGCTGAGAGGCGGCCAATTTCATCGGGGCGCGCTGTCAGGTCTGGAATACGGATGCGTCCAGGATTCATCTTGCGAGCATTTCGGTCGCGGCCAAGCTCGGGAGCTGCGGCAAGGTCTGCCAGCGGATTTGCAATCGTAGACGCAAGAACAAGCGACATCGCAATCGAGACGACAACGCCGATGATGAGCATCTGAAGTACTTGCTCGCGTTCTTGCCTTACGAGTTGATCAAGCTCACCGTCTGCACTCAGTACAGCAATCGCTCCGATTGCCGTGTTATTCTGAAGGATCGGGGTCGCAACAGAGAAGATCGTCCCGCCGTCGGCGCCTAAACTGATTTGGGCCTCATTCCCAGATTCGACAGCAGCCAAAGCGGTTGAACGAGCGCGATCTGGATCGGAGAGAACAGTCCGGTTCGAACCAGACTGCCCGAAGATTTGCGAAAGTCCGTTCCAACCACGATAGAGCAAATCGGTCAGGACAGTGCTGCCTGTCGCATAAACTACATCAGGCTCGGCCTCGCGTTCCGCTATCAGGACGCCTGCGGGATCGAAGATGAAAACTTTCACCCCGCCGCGAATATCCAAGCCCTCAAGGACCAACCCCGCCTCGATCCCGTCGCCCGTAGCAAGGTTAACTGGTGCGCCTGCGGGTAAAGTCGCTTCAAACACGTCCGCAATCAGTTCAGCTTCGCGAACGAGCCCTTGGGTGCGCTGAACCGCTAGGTTCTCGCGCGATGGGTTAAGATATAACACCCCAGCGACTAGGATGATGATGGACAGAAGGTTGAAGGTGATAATTTTGCGCGCAAGTGGCGAGCTTTTGACGGTAAAAAGCCTCTTTTTACCATGTTGAGCGCGATACTCTCGATCCATTACGGAGTCAGGCGCAAGATAATCATCGCCCAAAACAACATCTGACTCCCGAGCGGCTTTCCTCACAGAGCGGAGATCACGAACGTCGATATTGGGCGATGCAGTCATTCTTTATTCTTCGTTATAGCGGTAGCCGATGCCGTACAGCGTCTCGATCGCCGTGAATTCATCATCTGCTTGGCGCATTTTCTTGCGCAACCGCTTGATGTGGCTGTCGATAGTGCGGTCATCAACATAAACTTGGTCATCATAGGCCACATCCATCAGCTGGTCACGACTTTTGACGAAACCAGGACGCTGCGCGAGTGCTTGCAGAAGGAGGAATTCTGTAACCGTAAGAGATACGTCCTTCCCCTTCCAGGTGACAGCGTGACGGAGCGGGTCCATCTTGAGATTGCCGCGTTCGATGACTTTGTTCTCTTCGGTCTCTTCGACCGGCGCGCCGTTTATTGCATCCTGACGGCGAAGTAGTGCGCGGATACGCTCCACCAGAAGACGCTGAGAAAACGGCTTTTTGACGTAGTCATCGGCCCCCATCCGCAGACCGAGCACTTCGTCAATCTCGTCATCTTTTGAAGTGAGGAAGATGACTGGCATCGTGGTTTTTTGGCGAAGACGCTGAAGCAAGTCCATTCCGTCCATGCGCGGCATCTTGATGTCCAAGACAGCCATATCGGGAAGCTTCTTGTTGAAGGCGTCAAGCGCGGCCTGGCCGTCATTATATGTTTCAACCTCGAAGCCTTCAGCCTCGAGAGTCATTGCGACCGAAGTAAGAATATTCCGATCGTCGTCTACCAACGCGATTTTCTGCATCGGGTTAACCCCTTTTGTGTCTGCTCTTGTTATTGCCCATTTTAATAGTGTTTTTCCTCCTTTTGAGAAAACGAATCAATCCAAAAGTGTGAGTCGCACTGTTTGCGGCAACATTTTGGACCATGAATCCTCAAAGGATGACTAATTTGCCATACTCGACCATGGTCGCGCTAAATGGTTGCGCTAACACGGAATTGTTCGCGCTAACTGTGTAAATGTGTCCTTTTCTTGAGAAAAATCTTGCTGCTATGTGAGGGTCCATCAGGCCAATCAAGGCCGGTCACATTAGGAGAGAGACAATGGACCACGGACGGGTCAACCCTACCATGAAGCTTGAAGATCAGGGCATCCATGGGTTGGGTTATGTCTATTACAACCTGATCGAGCCGGATCTGGTTCAGGCCGCAATCAAGGCGGACGAGGGCACTTTGGGTGAAGGTGGCACACTTCTCGTGACCACTGGCAAGCACACCGGCCGTTCGCCGAAAGACAAATTCGTCGTCAAAACACCCGAAGTCGAGAACACCATTTGGTGGGAAAACAACCCGCCCATGGATGCAACTAAGTTTGACGTTCTCTACGCCGACATGCTTGAGCACATGAAGGGCAAATCCTACCACGTGCAGGACCTTTTCGGCGGCGCTGATCCTGCGCACCGTCTGGACGTTCGCGTTGTGACCGAGCTTGCTTGGCACGGCCTCTTCATCCGCCACCTGCTGCGCCGCCCCGCCCGCGCCGAG
>CAYWUN010000091.1:0-12464 GCA_964461315.1 uncultured Aestuarium sp. | reverse complement strand
GTGAAGGGGCTTCTACGGCCACCAACACGGAGTCGCAAGCACAAAATGAGGGAAATTCAAAAAAAGTTAGAACAATTTCTGTGACCCCTTATTTTTATGCACATGCAGTGAAAACATTCATGAAACGACCTCTCCACAACATATCGTGGTCACAGGATTTCATGTACATATATACATTATATATATACACGCTCTCAGACCTCATTTTTCCAGAAAGCCTGAATCACCCCCGAAATGGCAAGTTCACGCAGATGTCTGGGAAGTGCTCTTTCGCTATTTGAACTTCCCTCTTATAACCCAACGCATCCTCTGGTTTTAAGAATCGGGGAGAGTTGAGCTATTTAAGAGATAGGAAGAGCCAAAATGGTTGGTTTTGGAGGATTGTTTTCGTCGGATATGGCGATTGACCTCGGCACGGCAAACACACTCGTTTACGTCAAAGGCAAAGGTATTATCCTCTCGGAACCGTCAGTCGTTGCGTACCACGTGAAAGACGGCGTTAAGAAGGTACTCGCGGTCGGTGAAGACGCGAAGCTGATGCTAGGCCGTACACCCGGTTCTATCGAGGCCATTCGTCCAATGCGTGACGGCGTAATTGCCGACTTTGATGTTGCTGAAGAGATGATCAAGCACTTCATCCGCAAGGTCCACAAGCGCACGACTTTCTCAAAGCCAAAGATCATCGTTTGCGTACCCCATGGCGCAACCCCCGTTGAAAAGCGTGCGATCCGCCAGTCGGTTCTATCCGCAGGTGCGCGTCGCGCAGGCCTCATTGCTGAACCCATTGCCGCTGCAATTGGCGCAGGTATGCCAATTACCGACCCAACCGGCTCGATGGTTGTCGACATTGGTGGCGGCACTACTGAGGTCGCCGTTCTCTCGCTCGGCGACATCGTTTACGCACGTTCCGTACGTGTCGGTGGTGACCGGATGGACGAAGCGATTATCAATTACCTGCGCCGTCAGCATAACCTTCTCATCGGTGAATCCACCGCTGAGCGCGTGAAGACCTCGATCGGCACCGCTCGCATGCCTGATGATGGCCGTGGTGCTTCGATGCAAATCCGTGGTCGCGACCTTCTGAACGGTGTGCCGAAGGAAACAGAGATCAACCAAGCACAGGTGGCTGAAGCTCTTGCTGAGCCCGTCCAGCAAATTTGCGAAGCGGTTATGGTTGCTTTGGAAGCAACGCCGCCGGATCTTGCCGCGGATATCGTTGATCGTGGCGTAATGCTTACAGGTGGTGGCGCTCTTCTCGGACAGCTTGATCTTGCGCTGCGTGAACAAACTGGTCTCGCCATTTCTGTTGCTGATCAGTCGCTTAACTGTGTGGCGATGGGCACTGGCAAAGCGCTCGAGTACGAAAAGCAACTTCGCCACGTGATCGATTACGACAGCTAAGAGCTGACAAAGAACATCAAAGGGAGAGCTCTTCCGCTTGGCACGTGATCCGCGTCAGAAAGAAGATTATTTTGGACCACTCCGTCGTCTTTTGACGGGAGTGGTTCTTCTCATTCTGACTGCGTTCTTTGTGGTCTGGCGCGTCGATAGCCCCCGCGTCGAACGTTTTCGGGCCGCCGTCGTTGATCGTTTTGTCCCCTCGCTCGATTGGATGATGGTTCCAGTGACTGGAACAATCAATCTGGTCACCGATTTCCGATCCTATCAGCGTCTCGTCGAGCAAAACCGCGACCTTCGCCGTGAACTCCAGACGATGAAAGCTTGGAAGGAAGCTGCGCTCCAGCTTGAGCAAGAAAACGCAAAGCTACGCGACTTGAACAAGGTTAGCCTTGATCCTCAGCTTACATATATCACTGGTATCGTACTAGCTGATAGTGGTTCACCTTTTCGGCAATCAGTTCTTTTGAACGTGGGAGCGAGAGACGGAATCGTCGACGGCTGGGCCGCTATGGACGGCATTGGTCTCGTCGGTCGAATTGCGGGTGTCGGCCAAGAGACCAGCAGAGTGCTCCTTCTCTCTGATACCTCCAGCACGATCCCGATCACAATTCAGCCCTCGGGCCAACGCGCAATTCTGGCAGGTGACAATACGCTCGCCCCTCCAATCGAGTTCCTTGAAGACCCCGACCAGGTGCGCCCGGGCGACCGCGTCGTGTCCTCAGGAGATGGAGATGTCTTTCCTCCTGATCTGCTGGTTGGACAAGTCGTCTTGGGATCAGATCGACGTCTTCGCGTTCGCCTCACCGCAGACTTCGAGCGTTTGGAATTCCTGCGTGTTTTGCGCAATCAAGGGCGCGAAAGCATTGTAGATACGGGTTCCCTGATCGAGAGCAGCCAGCCCTCTTTCGAGGTTATGGGGCCAACTCTCGAAACCGACGAAACACAAGCGAATCCAGATGGTTGACGCACCGATCACGCGAGTTTGGCTTGGGGTCGCTTCGTACCTTGGAATTGGGTTTGCGGTCTTAGTGCTCCGAATGCTCCCACTCGGAACGGAACCCATCGCGGTTCCATTTCCGGACATTTTCATCAGCGTTACTTTGGCATGGGTCACAAGGCGCCCCGACCTTGTTCCGTTTTTCGCAATCGCGATCCTCTTTTTTGCGGCAGACCTTTTGTTGATGCGCCCGCCGGGGCTCTATACTGCGGTCGTCTTAGTCGCGACCGATATACTCAGGCGCCAGACTGATGGTATGCGAAACCTTCCGTTCGTCCTTGAATGGATGGTCATCGCGGCAACACTTGTGGCCATCACAGTCGGTTACCGTGCTATCTTATTTGTGACCTTTACACCGATGGCGCCCTTGGGCCTAACTCTGCTACAATTGGTCATGACTGCTGCTTTTTATCCTCTCGTCGCAGGTATCCTTCAGGTCATGCTCGGGCTGCGGAAACCAGCGCGTGGGGAAGTCGACACCCGAGGGAAGCCACTGTGAAGAGACCGCCAAAGGATTCAGCTGAAAGCGCCAGCATTATTGGCCGCCGTGCTCTCATCCTTGGTGGGGCGCAATTTGCAGTCGCGGGCGCATTGGTAATGCGGATGCGTTCGATGCAGATCGAACAGGCAGACCAATATCGCCTATTGGCCGAAGAGAACCGCGTAAATATCCGACTGCTCCCTCCTGCGCGCGGTCTCGTTCACGACCGAAACGGCGTTTTGCTCGCTGGAAACGAGCAAAATTATCGCATCGTAATAATCCGTGAGGATGCAGGTGATGTTCAGGCGGTAATTGACAGGCTTCGCAAGCTGGTTCTTTTAGATGACGCCGATGTTGAGCGCGCGCTCGAAGAAATGAAGCGTCGCTCTGCTTTTGTTCCGGTGACACTTGCCGAACGGTTGACGTGGGACGACATAGCCCGCGTCACTGTTAATGCCCCTGCACTTCCGGGTGTTGTGCCCGAGGTCGGCCTCAGCCGTATCTATCCGCGCGGATCCGACTTTGCCCATGTCGTTGGGTATGTGGGACCTGTGAGTGACTATGACCTAAGTCGGATCGATGACAAAGATCCGCTCCTGCAAATTCCGAAATTCCAGATCGGAAAGACTGGGGTCGAGAACAAGCTAGAGCACACATTGCGTGGTTCAGCTGGCACAAAGCGTATCGAAGTTAACGCTCTAGGGCGCGTGATGCGCGAACTTGATCGTGAAGAAGGCACGCCCGGTTCAGACGTACAGCTTACCATTGATGCAGAGTTACAAGCATATGTCGAAGCGCGCCTTGATGGTGAGTCCGCCGGAGCTGTGGTAATCGATCTTGAGAACGGCGACATCAGAGCTTTGGCCTCGGCACCGACATTTGACCCAAACCTTTTCGTTCGCGGTATTTCAGTCAAAGACTGGACCGAGCTGAATGAAAACACCTTTAGGCCGCTGGCTGCAAAAGCAGTTCAGGGCACCTATCCTCCTGGTTCGACGTTTAAAATCGTAACTGCGCTCGCCGCAATCGAAGACGGTGTGCTGGATCCAGAAGAGACTATTTATTGCCGAGGTTTCACAGAGGTATCGGGCACACGCTTTCATTGCTGGAAATCATCGGGGCATGGTAATGTCGATCTGCATGAAAGCCTTAAGCAAAGCTGCGACTGCTACTATTACGAGGTGGGACAGCGCGTCGGCATCGATAAGATTGCCGCGATGGCTCGCAAGCTCGGGCTTGGGATACGCCATGACCTTCCATTGTCCGCAGTTTCCGAAGGGCTCGCGCCCGACAAAGAATGGAAGACTTCTGTACGCGGCGAAGACTGGCGTATTGGTGACACGGTGAACGCCTCAATCGGTCAAGGCTACGTGCTTTCTTCTCCGCTCCAGCTTGCCGTGATGACCGCGCGCGTCGCAACAGGTCGCAATATTGTTCCGCGTCTCGTCAAGACCATCGACGGGGTAGAGCAAGAGATCCAAGGTAATGAAGACTTGGACCTCAACGAGAATACCCTGCGCAAGTTGCGCAATGCGCTCGACGCAGTGAGTAACAACGCACGTGGTACGGCCTATCGTTCGCGAATCCTTGCCTCAGACATGCGGCTTGGCGGCAAAACCGGAACCTCTCAGGTTCGGCGCATCACCGCCGAGGAGCGCGCTCGCGGCGTTACAAGCAATGAAGACCTCCCTTGGGAGCGAAGAGACCACGCGCTTTTTGTGGCATTCGCGCCGGTGGATAACCCAAAGTATGCGATTTCAATTGTCGTAGAGCATGGTGGCGGCGGTTCCACGGCCGCTGCGCCCATCGCACGTGATATCATGCTCCAAGCGCTCTACGAAGGCACGCCGCCGCTTGATGCCTATCCATCTGATGTGCGTGGCCGTATCTCGGAACAACAACAGCGGATCAAGAACCACGTCGCTCCCGGCTCATTGCCCTTCGCGAACCGAGCGTAGAGGCAGATATGAGCTATTTAGAGTACAACACCAAACATGTGCCATCGGGCATTCGCAAATTGCTCTACTTCAACTGGCCGATTGTGATCTTGCTCATCGCGGTCGCCTGTGCTGGCTTTTTGATGCTGTACTCCGTTGCAGGCGGAAGTGTGAATCCGTGGATGGAACCACAGCTCAAGCGCTTTGGTTTCGGCATGGTCCTCATGTTGATCGTTGCCGTAACGCCGATTTGGTTGTGGCGAAGCCTTGGAGCTCTGGGGTATTTCATGGCGCTTCTGCTGCTCTTTTATGTCGAATTCTTCGGACATGTCGGCATGGGTGCGCAGCGTTGGATTGACCTCGGCTTTATGAAGCTCCAGCCCTCGGAACTGGCCAAGATTACACTCGTCGTCTTTCTGGCAAGCTATTACGATTGGCTCCCGATCAGCAAGACATCTCACCCGATTTGGGTGGCAGTCCCTGTCATCATTATTCTTGTTCCCACCGCACTCGTGCTCAAGCAACCTGACCTCGGAACTTCATTGTTGCTGCTCTTGGGCGGCGGCACGGTCATGTTCGCGGCGGGCGTTCATTGGGCCTATTTCGCATCTGTCATTGGTGCAGGTGTCGGTACCATTTACGCCGTTTTCCAAAGCCGCGGCACCGAGTGGCAGTTGCTCAAAGATTACCAGTTTGCGCGGATCGACACGTTCCTTGACCCAGGGAACGACCCGCTCGGGGCGGGCTATCACATCACACAGGCAAAGATCGCCCTAGGTTCCGGCGGATGGACAGGGCGAGGTTTTATGCAGGGGACACAGTCCCGTCTTAATTTTCTGCCTGAAAAACATACAGATTTTATCTTTACGACCTTGTCCGAAGAGTTCGGTTTTATCGGGGCGATAACGCTGCTCGCTCTGTATATGCTCATTATCGTATTTTGCATTGTCACAGCTCTTCGGACCAAGAACCGATTTGCATCTTTGATGACAATCGGTATCGCCATGACATTCTTCCTCTTCTTTTCCGTGAACATGGCAATGGTCATGGGGATGGCACCAGTGGTAGGAGTTCCCCTTCCGCTGGTGAGCTATGGCGGATCGGCAATGTTGGTTCTTTTGGTGGCATTTGGCCTAGTTCAAAGTGCCCATATTCATACGCCACGATGATCAACGTTCTTCTCTCTGCTCCGAATACTTACTGGGACACATACGCGCCCATTCTACCCAAAGCCTGTTCGGAAATGGGTCTTGAGATCAAACTCGCTCGAGACCACGCGCCAAGTGACGTTGACTACATCGTATATGCGCCAAACACTCGTCTAACCGACTTTACGCCCTTTGATCGCTGTAAGGGTGTCCTTAGCCTCTGGGCGGGTGTCGAAACGATTGCCCCTAATGCCTCCCTCACACAACCGCTGGCGCGGCTCGTGGACGTTGGTTTGACCCAAGGAATGGTCGAATGGGTGACGGGACACGTCCTTCGTCATCATCTCGGGATGGACCGGTATATTAAGAATGACAAGCGGGAGTGGGCTTTCTCGGTTCCCCCGCTCGCCCAAGAAAGACAGGTTACAATCCTCGGACTTGGCGAACTTGGGAGCGCTTGTGCAACTGCGCTCGCGTCTCTCGGATTCTCGGTAACGGGATGGTCACGTAGCGCCAAAAGCATCAGCGGAATTCGGAGCTTGAGCGGCGAAGCCAGTCTCGATCAAGCGCTCCAATCAGCCGAAATCTTGATCCTCTTGCTTCCTCTTACGGCGCAAACTGAGAACCTTTTGAATGAACAAAGGCTCGCACAATTGCCCAAAGGAGCAATCGTAATCAATCCGGGTCGTGGTGCATTGATCAATGACGAAGACCTGCTCAACATGCTTGATCAAGGACAGGTCAGTCACGCGACCCTTGACGTATTTCGGGTCGAACCGCTACCCGCGGATCATCGCTATTGGACGCACCCACATGTGACGGTCACGCCTCATATAGCAAGCGCAACGCGTCCTGAGACTGCGGTCAGACAGATCGCAGAAAACATCCGACGCGGTGAAGCTGGGCTAGAATTTGCTAATCTTGTAGATCGGGCACGCGGCTATTAACGAATTCTAGGTGGTTTGCTTGGGTCCATGCCCGGGTTCGCACCCGGTGTCGCAGGAGCTTCGGGTTCGGGCACATCGAAGCGAAGACCCACTCGGGCCGCTCGCTCGGCGAAATCATCGTCTGCGCCGAGGAAAACAACATCAAGCGAGCCAGCCTCCACACCCGAGAAGGTCAAAGCCTCGTTCATTGCATTCGCAAGAGCGCTTTGTGCTTCGGCTAGAGCATCCAAAACCACCAGCATGAAACCCCGTGCACCGCTATCGTAAATGACACCGGTTAAAATGGCACCACTGGCAAGACCCGCAGAAGCCGCAAGTTTGCGATCAATACCGACGACAACTTCCTCGGGTAGCCCCTTTGGCGCAAAAAGTTCGACAGGGCGAGCCTCGGTAAAATCGGGACGCTCCGCAAGTGTCCCCAGAAGCCAACTCATCGCTGTCGGGTCAACAAGCGTTTCGCCCCCATCGACACCGAGATTGAGCGCAAGTCCCACGCTCTGCCCTGCGAGCATCTGAGCGATCCCGCGTCCCGACAGGCTCACATAGGGAACAATACGCTTGGCAAAATCAGCAAGCCTTTCCTCGCGATCAAAGACCAAGAGGAATGTAATGTCGGCGTATTCCACTGTCTCGGGCTTGATGTTGTCTCCATCTGGCTCTTCTTCCAAAAGGATAAACAACTCGGTATCAGCCAAGCGCTCATAGAATTTTAGCCGTGCGACATCATCTTCAGGTAGCTTGTTCATCTGGTGCAGAGCACTATCAAGTTCAGTTTGCATCAAGGACTTCCCTTAACCTTCGGCGCAACTCTGGCAGCAAATCAGCCTCGAACCACGGATTCTTCTTTAGCCAACCCGTATTGCGCCAAGACGGATGGGGCAAGGGAAAGGCGTCCGGCATAAAGTCGCGCCAACCTGAAACCGATTCAGTCATGTTTGAACGCACACCAAGGTGCCACTTATGAGCGTATCCACCAACAAGAACGCGGAGCTGGACCTGCTCAAGCTCTTCGATGAGCCTGTCATGCCAAGTCTGCGAGCAGATACGGGGAGGAGGGAGGTCAGAGCCATTCGCGTCATAACCGGGAAAACAAAAGGCCATCGGGACAATCGCGAATTTAGACTTGTCGTAAAATTCATCGGCCTTAATCCCGAGCCATTGACGAAGGCGTTCCCCTGATTGATCCGTGAAAGGCTGTCCACTTTGGTGAACTTTTGCGCCGGGCGCTTGCCCCGCTATTAATACCCGCGCACCTTTTGCAGCCCAGATCACAGGACGCGGGGCATGTGCCGTATGCGTTTTGGCAAATCTGTCACGGCAAAGCAGGCAATTCTGAATGTCGTTAACAAGTTTTTGCATTTTATGCCTTTTCCTGTGTTTTAGAAGGCGCAAATGGAGATGTCCAAGCGCAAAGGCGGTATGTGGACTCTCCAAACCGTTGTGCGATCCGTTCAGTTACGGTAACCGCAACCAAACAAATAAATTTGGGGAGTAGATATGTACCGCGTCTGGAACTTTCTGACCAACTATTCGCTCTTGCTTGTGATAGGTGCGATCATCGCGCTTATTTGGGCAAACGTCGACCATACGAGCTATGAACACTTCGTTGACTACGTCATCGTTGATGACTTTATCATCGGACATCTTCACGATGGGCATCGGACTCTGACGCTGCATTATCTGGTAAATGATGTCCTGATGGCTTTCTTCTTTGCCATCGCGGCCAAAGAAGTTTGGGAAGCCATCATTCTTGAAAACGGCTCTCTGCGTGGCAAAAAAGCCGCCACTCCGCTTGTTGCGACCGTCGGCGGCATGCTTGGTCCAATTGCGATCTACCTTGGTCTTGCAGCTTTCCTAGGTTCGGACATTTACGACGCTGTTGCACGTGGTTGGGCAATCCCGACCGCAACTGATATTGCGTTCTCCTACCTCGTTGGGCGCTTGGTCTTCGGTGCGGGTCACCCTGCTGTTCGCTTCCTCCTGCTTCTTGCAATCGCAGACGACGCTGGTGGTCTTATCATCCTTGCGATTTTCTATCCGACTGGCGAACTTGCGCCAGAATGGCTGCTTATCTCCTTCGGGGCTGCAATTGCTGTTTACGTTCTCGCAAACTGGCTACCACGTCGCTTGGATCGCGGAAATCAGCTCCGCCCGAACTCGACTTGGGTTCGCAACAAGCTTTCGTTCTGGCCCTATCTCATCGCTGCATGTGTGAGCTGGTATGCTTTCCAAGAGTCGGGCATCCACCCCGCTCTTGGTCTTCTGCCGATTGTTCCGACGATACCGCACGCAGACCGCGCATTCGGCATCTTCTCGGAAGCCGAGGTCTATCTCACCGACTTGCTCAACCATATTGAGCACGCTCTGAAGCATCCGGTTGAGATTATCCTCTTCTTCTTTGGTTTGCTGAATGCAGGAGTGGCTTTCTCGGCGATTTCCGAGCCGACTTGGTTGGTTCTTGCAGGTCTCCTTATCGGCAAACCTGTAGGCATCATGCTCTTTGGCGCTTTCGCCGCGCATGTGCTCAAGCTCGGGCTGCCGGCGGGCATGCGGACCATCGACCTCTTTGTCATCGGCTGCGTTGCGGCGATTGGTTTTACCGTTGCACTCTTTGTGGCTGCGGTTGCTTTCCCTGCCGGTGCTGTTCAGGACGCTGCAAAGATGGGCGCTCTCTTCAGCTTTGGCGCTGCAATTGTGTCGATCATTGCGGGCCGCGTCACTGGCGTCAAGAAGATCGAAGACTGACAAAATTGGCTCTTCCGACATCACGGTCGGGAGAGCCTTACATAATTTCGGTATAAAAATGCCGTTTGTTCATTCATAATGAACGCAAGCTGGCAAAGATCAGCAATTGTGACTGAAGCGATCCCCAAAGGAGCAGGAATGGGATGCTCGAGTTTGAGAATGTGAGCAAATCTTTCTGGACGGGCAAGCAGCGCAAGGTCATCTTGGATCGCGCTTCTTTCCGTGTGGAACTCGGCAACTCGCTTGGCATTCTTGCACCGAATGGCACAGGTAAGACCACGCTCATCAATATGATGGCTGGCCTTGAGAAACCTGATGAGGGACGCATTTTTCGCGGTTGCCGGATCTCGTTTCCTCTCGGTTTTATGGGCGGTGTCGTCAACAAACACACCGCGACCGAGAACGTTCGCTATATCGCAAGGCTCTATAGCCTTGATCCAGATTATGTTGAGGCGTTCTGCCGTTGGCTCTGCGGTATCGAAGAATATTTCGACAGCCTGTAGGCACTTACTCTGCCGGTATGCGTTCACGCCTTACGTTTGCTCTTTTACTGGCACTCGATTTCGACATGTATCTGATCGACGAGGGCATGCCGAGCACGATGGATGCAGAGTTTAACGCAAAGGCGAGTGGCATTCTTCGAGAACGACTAGAAAACACGACAGTTATCATCGTTTCACACCAAGCAGACGTGCTTGAAAAATTTGCCCGTTCTGCGGCAGTCTTGATGCACGGTCAGCTTCACATGTTTGATACCTTGGAAGAGGCAAAGCAGCTTTATGACTATGAAACCCAAGGCTAACAAATTCCGCATCCGCCGCAGTTCACCATCTAGCGCGGCGCCGACTCGGCAAGAACCTGCTGAGCACTTGGCTCCCGAGGCAACTGAGCGCCCTGCTCCGCAGCCTTCTCGTCCGCGTCCACCAGAACAGCCCTCTCCCGCTGCTATGATGGGACAAGTTTCGAGCGCCTCGGAAGAGAATGCCGAAACTGATTTGAACAAAATCAAACAAGAGGGCCTCACCGGACGCCAGCTTCGAATGGCCCGCCGCGTTGCCCAAAAGTACGGTCTCGCCGTGACTTCGGACTTCGATGCCGTAAGCCAATTGCGCGCCCGCGGTATTGATCCCTTTGAGCGCTCTTCGATCCTCGAGCTTGTTGCGCCAGGTGGCGGGAAAACCCCGCCTCCGGCTAGTCCAGGTCTAATGGCACAGCCGCCGCAACCAAGCAAAGTTCAGCTGCCCCAAACCGTTCCGACCCAGTCCAAAGCGCTAACTCAAGCGGCACCTCCACAAGGCTACACGGCAGAGCGCCGCGCGAGCGAGATTGGCCGAATACAAGCCGAAATGATGAAACGTCGCCGAAAGAGCATTTCCATGATGCTTACTCGGCTTGCCATGTTTGTGCTTTTGCCGACGCTGCTCGCGGCATATTATTTTATGTTCGTCGCAACTCCGATGTATGCGACGAAAACTGAATTTGTAATTCAGCAGGCGCAATCTGCGTCCCCGTCTGCGAGCGGCCTCTCTGGCCTCTTCCAAGGCACCTCGATGGCTACGCAGCAAGATAGTACCACGGTTCAGTCATATCTGGCCTCGCGTGCAGCCATGGTTCGATTGGACGAAGACCACGGTTTCAAAGCGCACTTCTCTCAAGACTCCATCGATCCGATTCAGCGGCTTGATCCCGATGCAACGAATGAACAGGCCTTTAAGCTTTTCCAGAAGCACGTGAAAATCGGCTATGATCCGACTGAAGGTATCGTTCGCATGGAGGTCATTGCAGCCGACCCCGCAACTTCACAAATGTTCTCCGAAGCCCTTGTGCGTTATGCAGAAGAGCAAGTTGATCAACTTACGGCCCGCTTGCGGGAAGATCAGATGCGTGGCGCTCAGTCGAGCTATGAAACCGCCGAGGCGCGCCGTCAGGAAGCGCTTCAAAAGTTGCGTGACGTCCAGATTGAAGCGGCAACCATCGACCCAACGGGCGAAAGTGCTGCACTCATGTCCCGTATCACCACGCTCGAGACCCAACTTGATAAGCTCAACATCGAACTACAAAGCCTCTTGGCAAACACACGTCCGAACCAAGCTCGAGTTGACGGCACGCGTCAACAAATCAGTCTCTTGGAGGAACAGGTCTCTACACTTCGTAGTCAAATGACAACGACCACAGGTGAAGCATCGTCGCTTGCAGAAACCAATGCCCGCCTGCGCGAGGCCGAAGAGAACTATCAGTTCCAAATCGCAATCGTGCAACAAGCGCTCACGATGATGGAGACCGCACGTCTCGAAGCAAACCGTCAGGTGCGTTACCTGAGCATCGGCGTTGAGCCTATTGCGCCGGACGAAGCGACCTACCCCCGAGCATTCGAAAATACCATCGTCGCGTTCCTAATGTTCGCTGGCCTTTACCTTATGGTCTCGCTCACAGTAGCGATTCTGAAGGAACAAGTGGCGTCGTGAAGAATAAGGGGCTTCCGAGCCCCTTTCTTACTCGCCCCGCTATCGGCCCTACCCCTTTGGAATATATTAGTTTTTGGAGCGGCCGGCGGCACCTCAAAAAAACTGAGAATTGCCGATTTTTTTCGTAATCGGCTCTTGATCATATACCCTGTTCATCGTATTCAGCACCCCGCTGATGGGGCGTAGCCAAGTGGTAAGGCACCGGTTTTTGGTACCGCGCACCGTAGGTTCGAATCCTACCGCCCCAGCCAGCTAATCCCTAAAATTTCATCTCTGATGGTTTAGAGGCGAATTCTCTCGGGTTTTCCGCGGGTTATTTCCGGCATTTCAGCAAAGAGACACA
>CAYWUN010000090.1:0-12643 GCA_964461315.1 uncultured Aestuarium sp. | reverse complement strand
CGACAGGCAGAACTGGATCGCCGCGTTCGAGAAGACCGGCGGGCGCCCCGTACGGCCCTCATGCGGCGCGTGCCAGGCCATCTCCTTGTCCAGCCAGATCAGCAGTGACCCGCGCTTCCTGAGCGCAGCGTTGTAGGCGGACCAGTTGGTGGTGCGGTAGCGGGCGGGCTTGGGCTTGCTCATGTTGCCCGTCTAACCGCATGGATTCACGATATGAATCCTTCACGGCGAGAGTTCTGCAACAAAGCACTGATCATCCCATAAATCGAAGTTTTTTAACTTTCTTACTATCATTTTAATATGAATTTTTGCTACGATTAATACCAGCCATGCATTCTTATTTTCACAAAAAAATTGAACTTCTGGTTGACGGGAGCGGAGAGATAGGATGGGATCAGAATCAGAGGTTTTTGACACCAAACCTTTAACGCTTAATAATACTCATCAACTGACTAGCCTAATCATTGGTGAGTCACAAAAGATGGTAGAGCTTAAGCGGTTGGTCAACGTCGTCGGACCATCACTTGCCCCTGTCATGCTCATCGGTGAAACTGGAGTTGGCAAAGATATCTTTGCTCAGGAGATCCATCGCCAAAGCAAGCGCAGTGGTCCCTTCATTGCGATCAATTGCGCTGCCATCCCTGCAGAACTTTTGGAATCCGAGTTATTTGGCTATGAGAAAGGCGCCTTCACGGGTGCAGACCGCGCGCGGATTGGCCGATTCGAAATATCGAATGGGGGGACGCTTTTCCTCGATGAGATTGGCGACATGCCCTTGGCGCTGCAATCAAAACTGCTGCGCGTACTTGAAAACCATTGCATCCAGCGGATTGGCGGCAACAGCGAGATAAGACTTGATCTTAGGCTGGTTTGCGCCACGCATCAAAATGTTGAAAAGATGGTCGAGGATGGTCGCTTTCGTGCTGATCTCTATTATCGCCTCGCAACATTTCCGATCGAGGTCCCACCTTTAAAGGAGCGATGCGACGACATCCCCTCATTGCTTATGGCTATGACCTTAACCTATCTCAAACGACAGCCGGAGGTCGCCGCTCCACTCTTCAGTGATAGCGCGATCAAAGCGCTCAAAAGCTATCAGTGGCCGGGTAATGTGCGTGAGTTGCGCAATGTGTTGGAACGGGCTTTTGTGCTTTTCTCAGGCCGCGAGGTCACGGGGCTCAATGTCACAGAGAACCTGCTGCGCCTAAGTCTTCCTGGCTGTGGCTCACCAGAGGAGCAAGATGCGCTTTGGCAAGCCGCAACTTTTGATGATGATATTTTAGAGATTGCCGGCTCGCAAAAGCGCACGTTGCCGCCGGCACCTGAAGATTTTCGCGACTGGTTTTCGCATTACAACGACATCGATCTTCGCAGATTTATCCGCGATGTCGAGGTGGTCTTGATCGAAGCGGCATTGTCTGCCAGAGGCGGATTGGTCAGCCATGCTGCCGAAGCATTACGATTGCGGCGCACCACCCTCATCGAGAAAATGAAAAAGCTTTTGATCGACCGCCCCAATGTGGGCTAGAGCACTTGGCACTTCATCGTCTTTACGGCATCAATCACACAGGCCAGAGTTAACAAGCTAATCGCACTTAATAGCGACTAGTTTAGTCACGAGCATTATTCCACGCATCCAACATCGAGGAAAGATAGTCGCCCGTATTCTTAAGCTGTGTTATGATTGTTTCCATCGCACCGAACTTAACCATGTAGCGTTCGTTGATCCGGGTCTCGCTGACAGCAAGATCAGTAAGCAAAACTTCTTGGTCACGAATATCTTGCTCGAACCTATTGGTGCGCAGCAAAAGATCCCCACCAGTAGTCAAGCTTGCATCTAGAAAATCACGGACGCGGTCGATCAAACTTTTTCCGAAGAACACAGAGGCATTCAAGGGTGCAGGTTCCGCCACCCGCAAGGTCACGCCTGCAAAATCACCCGTAAGCCTATAAAACTCGTTCACGCCATTGACCTCTCTTGCAAGCAGTGGATCTCCGTTAAGGGTTGCCTCGCCGTTTCCCGAGTAGGAAAAGATAAAGGCACCCGCCGGCGGCGATGCAAAGCTTGAGAGCGCCACGGTCACACCCTTTTCCGATGTCTGATTAAAGGATCGAAATATCGCGCGATATTGGGCGGGATCTTGTGAAAAGGCAGCTTGGAAGACCTCAGCATCGAACGAGAGAGAACCATCTCGCTCGGTGCGTACACCTAGGTTGGATAGGTAAAGCGGCGTATCGCCGAAGCCCTCAAGCGGTGTTGTGGTTAAGGCCGAGAAGTTTCGCTTGATCGCTGCAACAGTTGGATCAGAGACCAATGGACCACTGACAGCGCCATTGACCCCGCGTTTTGTAGCTTCGCGCAAAAGTGCGCTTGTCTCGTTTAACGCATCGACAAAGGCGCGCAGTTCAGCTTTGGCAAGCTCGACATCCTCGTTGGCTACGACCTGAACCGGGGCAGATGTTGTTGTGGTCAGCGTCAAGGCCAGACCCGGCAAAAGATCGTTAATCTGGTTCATACTTCGACTGACTGCAATCCCATCGACACGGAGCTCGGCGTTGGCTGCGGCCACTATCTGGTTAGAACCATCTGTCGTATCAAAATCAGCCAATCCGGAAACGGCCGTGATGCAAAGCGCACTACTGGAACCAGAATCGGTCATAACCGCCAAGGAAAACTCTCCATCACCCTTGTCCACAATCTGCGCCGTCACCCCGCCTATGGCAGAAAGTTTCGCAGCGAGATCATCAAGGCCTGTCTCTGCACCTGACAGCCTGACTGTTACCGATGATCTGCCAGAACTTGAAAAAGTTGGACCCGCCGTCCAACTGCCAAAATCAATTGTCAAGATGCCCTCGCCAAGGACTTGATCAGCACTTGAAAATCCCTGGAACTCAAGAACTTGCCCCCGCGCCAGAGTAAGGACCTCTACCATGGCACTTCGATTTTGCAATGCATTAACATCTGCAATCTCAACATTGACGGCGTCCGCAGAGGAGGCCACATCAAAGGCTAATCCCGCATTATCAACCGACAAGGACCGACGCAGGCCTTCCAAGCCTGCTCTAAGTTTGCCCATCTCCGAGATTGAAAGCTCGATTGCTTCCTTGCGAGCAGATATCTGGGCGCGCTTGGGTTCCACCTCTGCGGCCGTCAAACTTTCGACAAGCTGGGCTACATTGAGCCCTGAGCCGTTGCTATTGATAGTGCTGAGATAATCTACGACCACTTGCCTCCGTCCTTTTCTGATTTTATTTTTAACGACGCTGCGCTGATATTTTTAAACTCCGCAGCAAATTAAAACTCAATCGAAATTTCGATCCGACGATTGCGCGCTCGGCCTTCGGCTGTGTCATTATTTTCGATTGGCCGCGTTTCACCGTAGCTGACCGCTTGCATGCGCCCCGGCTGTACCAACCCAGTCGCTTCGATTGACTGCACGACACTGGCAGCGCGCGCAGCTGCAAGGTCCCAGTTGTCACGGAAATTCCCGCTGATTGGGACATCGTCAGTGTGCCCTGCGACAACAATGGTGCTTTCATCATGCATCGCGGCAAATGCGATCCTGCTCATAATATCGCGTGCAGCAGCCGTCAAATCGGCAGATCCAGAGGGGAAGGCCCCACCTGCGCCGACCGTAACAAGTACCTTATCTTCAACTTGCTCGACTGAAACCAAACCTTCGCCAAGTTCTTGTCGCAAAGCGACGGTTAAGAGATCCTTGGCTATCGACGCACGTTCGGCCCTTGCCTGCGCCTCGGCTTGTTGTTGTTGCAGGCGGTTCATTTCGGCTTGGCCAAGACTTGTATCAGGTTGGCGTGCTGCGGCTGCAAGTTCGGCAAGTGGCTGTTCGAGTCCACCGAATAACACCTCGCTTTTGGCTTTGCCACTGGCTTGCCGGGCCTCCGCAAGGGCTTGAAGGGTTTCCTCGATCAAGCTGGGCAAATCTTTTTGCGATTTATCCTCTGAAGGAAAGTTGAGGACCACATTATCGCCGATCATCTCAACCGATACCTCACCTGATTGGATTGCCTGATCTAGTGCACGTGCCAGCTCCGCGGCATCCATCGTATCGGTGGAGCCACTTGACCGCTCCACGGTCGCGGTGGCTTGCTCACCGCCCTTCCCTTCGGTATCCCCCTCTTGGCCGTCATTGCCCCCCTCGGGCGCGGCATCTTCATCAGTTTTGATCTCAAGTTCGGTGCGCTCAAGTTCGGTCGTGTCCTGGGTCATCTCGTTTGTAACAGATGGACTTGGTGAGGGGCTGAACTCCATTGAAATAATGGTCGTGCCTTTGGGCTGTTCTACCACTGGCACAACACGCTGCACACCAAAGGCATTTTGCAAAGAGCCAGAAATCTGCTTGAATTTTGGGGTATTGAATTCAGCAAATGACAAGATGAGTACGAAGAACGCCATGAGCAGAGTAGCCATATCGGCAAATGTCGCCATCCACGCCGGTGCTCCAACTGGTGGACATTTTGGGCATTCTTCTTCTTCCGGTTCCTCAACCGCTTCGACTGCTTCGGCCATATGCATCCCCCATTGGAATTTCGTTAGACGCCTTATGCAGCATCTAATGCGGCCTGCGCTTTGGGCGGCAAGTTAGCCGCCATCTGATCTTGGATATTGCGTGGGCTTTCACTCCTCGCGATGCCGCGCAGCCCGGCGATCACCATTTCTCGATAACGGATCTCATAAGCGGTGAAGTTCTCAAGCTTGGTCAACATGGGCATGAACAGAACGTTCGCGATAAATGCGCCGTAAAGCGTAGTTAGCAAAGCCACTGCCATCGCAGGGCCGATCGCCTTGGGGTCCGCCATGTTCCCCAGCATTAGAACCAGACCAATCAATGTACCGATCATCCCCATGGCAGGTGCAATATCGATCCATGCCTTAACGCAGCCTTGGTTGGCTTCATGGCGCGCTTTCATTGCTTTGATCTCTTGATTGAGTTGGCTGACAAGCTTGTTCTCATCTGCCCCGTCCACTAGCATTTGAAGCCCTTTTTCAAAAAATTTGTCTGGAACTTGCTGACCTTCGAGGGCCATCATGCCGTCCTTGCGCGCAACTGCAGCAAGCTCGACCATGCGAGTTATAAGCTGATCCATCTTCTTGATCGGCGGCAAAAAAGCCTTGGCCATTGCACCGAAGCTGCCGAGATATGTACCAAGGGGTGCAGTGTACATCGCTGCGAAAAAGGTACCCCCGAACACGATCAGGATCGATGGAACATCTATGAAAGGTCCAATGCCACCACCCGATAGCATGGCGCCAACGATCATACCAATTGCGCCAACAAGGCCGATCAATGAACCAAGTTCCATTGCTGATACCCTTTTTAAAAGCTGGGACGGTTAATCTCTTCAAAAATCATACCATGTTCCTTAATTAATCCCTAGTTTTTAAGTTGCGGCATCTAGCGGATTGGGTCAGGTGCGGGATAGAGGGTTGCAAGGCGTGCAGACAGCCATCCAGCGAAGGTATCGCGTGGCGACGGAAAGCCACGGCTATCACCGCCTCGGCTTCGCTGACAATGGACGAGCACAGCTCCTTCGGACCGGTCTTGTGATGCTCGACCGTCTCGCGCTTACACCTGTTCGGAACGGTCTTCGGCTTGATACCGCGTTCCCGGCTCAGCGCCGCGGTCGAAAATTGCCTCCCACGGCATCATGCTACTCATGACACTGGCGGGCAGTGGATCGCTGTATTACTACTCCGATGGTGTGCGTGGTCGTGGCGCAGCCGTGACGAGTTTGTCCCAAAGTGCTTCTTTCCATTCCAACGAATAGATCGCACCATCAAAGCGAGGGATCAAACACCTAGCAAGCGCAGCTTTTTGAGAGATTTAACTATTTGATGCATTGCTGACTATCGAAAGAACAAATTGACCGTAATTATGGTTTCTGAAAACCTTAGACAAATTGGTGAAGGACGTTTCCATGGTTAGAAGACTTAATGGCTTTTTTTTGCCAATACCGCTGGCGTTCATGATAGTATCTACGCCTGTAGAAGCTCAATATTACGAGCGTGGTCATATAGTAATGGATCTCGCACACAGCATTGAGTGGATGCGATGTAGTGTCGGCCAGCGATGGGATTCAGAGGAAGAAACCTGTTGGGGAGAGGCAGTGCGCCTCAACCATGAAGAAATCACGCAAGTGATTGAGCAGGCCAACGAACAGCTTGGAGTTGGCTGGCGTTTGCCGCAGCTTGACGAGCTCGAGAGCCTAGTTTGCGCTGAATGTGAAACGCCAAAGATTAATTCGCTGCTCTTCCCAAATACTATGGCAGAGCCTTATTGGACTGGCGAAAAGAATTTCTGGTCACCCCGAAACTACTGGACTGTAAGTTTCATGACAGGCGATCGCTATGGGCGTTTCTTTCCGCAGCAGCGAATGATGGTACGCCTTGCTCGTGATCGCCCAACGATTGTTAAGCCTTAACGTTTAACATGATGACATAGCAGAAAAAATGCTAATAATAGGGGTTGTCGGGCAGCAGGGATAACATGCGCCGACAACAAATATACAGGGTTGATCCATGGCAGGAAGTACAAACACCTCGTTGGTTCCTGTGTCGCTCGGCGCGGTGGCCATTGCCCGTAAGGACACCAAGAGTGCCGACCCTCTTCGGTTGGTTAGGGATGATATTCACCTTCATGACAGGGAAGAGGTGCGCAAATACCTACCAGATATTTTGGGCCGCGCGCTTGCGCGGATCTGGATTGATCAATCTTTTGCACAATCCTTTGCCACCGACCCCAAGAGGACCCTCGAACACGCCGGTGTTTACCTGCCCGACAACATGTTCATTGAGTTCGAGAAAGGGTCGGGCGACCGACCAAAGATCATCGTTTTTGAAAGTCAGCCAAATTCAAAGTTTCGCATGAGGGTGTTGTATCTTCAGTTGGTCATGATGGCGGGAAAATAATTATGCGATCGACGGCAATATCAGCCTTGGCATTGGCGATGGCATCAGGTGCGAGCCTAGCCCAAATTCCCGATGAAGATGCACGGTTCAACGCCGCAACTCAGGCTGTGCGTGACCGCAACTTCCGCTTGGCGATTACTCTCTTCCAGCCCTTAGCCGAGGCGGATATTCCAGATGCACAGTTCAACCTCGCGGTATTGTTACGAGAAGGTCGGGGGTTGCCGCAAAACCATGTCGAGGCACTTTATTGGAGCACTTTATCACTTTTGTCGGATGGCAATTATGCTAAAGACTTGGTCGACCAGTTGATCGATAGCCTGCCGCCCACTGCGCGCGCAGACGTTGTGGAGCGTCTTGTTGCACGTTTGAAAGCACAGGCCGAGGCAGGTCAGACCGACGCCCCCCGCAAACTTGCGCGCATCTACACCGAGCTTATGGCGGAACCCGACATACGACTTGCGTATATATGGTTTTCAATTTGTTACGCTCTGGGCGACAATCGCTGCCTGGAAGGCCGGGCTGACACGGCAAGAGAGATCGAACCAGAAGATCTGATCGCGGTGCAAACTGAAGCTAGTAAGACTTTTGCGACGTTGCCTTTTTCAAACACGACCTCTACGGAGGCGGATCAATACAACGCGCAAAACTCAAAGCTACCATGATGAGGCAATGCTCACAAAAATGCTAAAGGGCCGCACGAAGGCGACCTGACAAGTCCTCTAAATGCAGAGGAGGGTTGCGAGTTGTCAAGGCGTACTGCCTTTTTGGTCCGCTATTGTCTTTAGGTAAAGCGAGAACTCGGCAAAAAAGCTCACACGCAACTGCACCACACGTTCAAGTTCGGCAATCTGAGCTTGCAAACAAACAAGTTGGTCTCTTTCTTCCGACCTGATTTGTGCCTGCGAAAGCTGCGATAAGTCTTCATTGGTAAAACGTGCGAGTTTGTACAACACCTCGCCGAAAGAATCCGGATCGCCTATTGCCTCGCGTGCTTCCTGCAAAAGGCCTTTGAGCCCCTGAAGGGTTTCAAGCACATGTTGCCCTTCCTTAATCACCGACAAATCTCTTGGCAGCTCATCCATGTGTTTCGCTAAGACTTTCCATTAGCTTTTCCGCAATCTTGTCGAGGTCTACCGGATAGGCACCGCGCGAAATCGCTTCTTTGATCCGGCCCACCGCCTCGATATCGATCGGGGGGGATTTTGCGATCTCCGAAACAGTAGCCTTCGCCTCGATCACACTCGTCTCGGCTTGAGGCGACATAAGGGCTGGCGCTGCCGTATGGCTAGCTACCTGGGGTGCCGAAGCGCCGCTCTGCGACCCTCCGACAGCGCTTTTCGGCCGAGCCGAATTGTTGATGAAGTCGATCATGACATCCTCCTAACGAGAGGTTTAACGACCCAGTTTCAATTCATGTTAGTGACGACGATAATTTTTTTTCCCTCGCCTACGATCCCATGCACAGTTTTCTGCGAGCGTTGATTACGCGCCTCAATAAAATCGCCGACCTGCCCGTTTTCAAGGGCGATACCTGCCATGGAAATAATCAAACCGCCAGTGTTTGCCTCGATCACGATCGGGTCGCCTTCGCGCACGGGCCAAGCCAGTTCCATGTGGCGCTCACGCAATGGCACACCAGCACTGAGAGTTTGAAGCATCCTACGCCCTATCAACGGCGCTATCTCGGAATATGTTCCCGATGCACGGGAGCTTTCAATCGAGACCAATTCGATTTTCTCGGCGGTAATCACCTCGTCACGTCTCAGCGTGTAGCGAGGCACCACGACAGTCGTCATTTCACCGTCTTTCTTGCCCCCTTCAATACCGAATACGGCGGGAACCTCTACCGTGGTCCGAACTACGATGGACCATGGGATCGCAGCAGAGCAGGTGACCTCGACTGCGTCCCAACGACCAGCACGCCGCGGCGCAACGGAAAGTTCGGTTTCGCAAGGATAGTAGCGGCGTTGTTCGGCAATAATAGGCACACCGTTTTGCCCATTCTCGCTGATGGCAGTACGCACGACCACGGCGATATCAGCACCTGTCAAGACAGGGCGCATCTCAGCATAGGTGCTGTTTGCGGCGAGGCAAAGAAAGAAGGTCGCCAAGACAGCCCTCACCATTGCGCCAACTCCATAAAACGAACTTGAGTACCGGCTAAGCTGCTATTCGAACGTTTGCGATCAATAGGACGCAGGACGACTGAATAGTTGCTCAAGCTTACGATTTCGAAAAGATTAAAGGGGCGATCCTCTCCTTCGGAATAGGCCAGATGATGGCGGGTCAGGCCATCCTTGGCACCAAAGGGAAGAGTCAATTGATCATTCGAAAGTTGCAAGATGCCCACCAACGGACGGCAGGCGTAATAATCGATCATGGTCGCGATATGAGTTTGGATCCCTTCCAAGAGGTCTTGCACAAGACGTTGACGATCGCGTGACGCCAAGACATTGAGCGTTCTGCTAGGCGAGCCAATGTTGAGGCGCAAGTCGGCTTCATGCATCGCCTGCTCCTGGACAACCATCGTGGCAATGTCGACAATACGGGATACCAAGACCACCGATAGTGTATTTCGTCCTTGCATCTCAAACGTGATGTCACCTTGGTATGCGTGTCTACCCGAAGGCAGGCCTTTCCGGGTCGGGCCGCTGGCCAGTGTGGCATAGTCCATCTCTAACCCAACCTGCCCACTGCGCCCCGGCATTGCCTCTGGATTATTTGACCGCACAAGAGTGACGGAGGGACGCTTTTGAATGGCCGCGTCGATCCCGTCGCGCAGATCTGGGCCCAAGGTCTCGATCCAAGCTGGCACCATCGGATCAATCCTCACCCGCAGGGGATGCGACACAATATCAAGATACGCACGCCGGGCACATTGGTCGTTGACCGGCACGGGCGGGTCCCCAACCACGGCACGCAACGTAACCTGGTAAAAGCCCTTGGCCTCACCCTCAGACAAGATCGTGTAATCAAGGATACGTGAAGTTGGTCTAAGGATCAGACGATCAGAAACCAAGATCCCGTTTGATGCGGCACTATAGCCATTTATATTGGCGCCCCCCTTTATCGCAGCCTCAATCAGGGCTGCCTCGAGCGCTCTGAGTCGGGTCGTTGCGCGTCCCAGCCCACTTTCGGCGGCTTGGCCCGTTACCTCAACCGTCAAATTCTTAGCGTCAGCACGCGAAGCATCTGCGGCCATAAAAAACGCAACGCCCAAAAGCAGAGAAAGAAGCGCAGACATCATCATCCCAGCCCTTATGTCCCGCGCCGCGCGACCCTGAGCATCTGGTCGATCATATCGCGGTCGATTTCGAGCATAACCTCATAGGTATCGGATCCACGCGGCTGGATATGGACTGTACGCGCACCGCGCATCATGCCGACCACGGAGGTGCGCAGTGTATCGTTTTGCAGCACCGCTTCAGCAATCGTGGTCGAGGCGTCGATCCGGACGCCATGCACTTGTTCAGTCAGATTTCGCATCGCCTCCATGCGAGCGACCCGGATTGCATTGAGGCGGCGCTGATTGAGATTATTACCAGGCTGCGCCGAGACCACCGCATAGCCCATGCCACGGATCGTCGGGACGGTAACACTAACCTTATCGGCTGCGTCAAGCACCTGTTCGACGCGGGCCAATTCTTGGGTAGTGAGGGCTGCTTTAGCTGATGGAACTGGTGCGGTCGAGATTGCCCCCGGCCCTGGAACAGGCACAGATTGCGCTCGCTGTCCAAGCATGAAGCCGCTCATGTTGCACCCGGCCAGCGCGAAAACTGAAACGAGCACGACCACATGCGGCCTCAGAGTCCTAGAATTATCAGTCACGAACGAGGCCTCCTGTCGTGAGGATTAGGGTCAAATGCCGGTTGTCGGATCCGGCGCCATTTTGCAGAGACGATAATGCACAGATCATGCCATTCCGCCTACTTTCAGGTCGAAATCTGCTTGGCACGGCTTTTGCTTCGTCCGTGCATATGCCGTGGCTTCACGAGGGGTGTGACACCTATGTTAAACAAGCAAAACCCGAGTAACGCAGGGAAAAAATTTAAATTTGGCTGTCAAGTATGCGTCAAAAGTCAAGCTTTTGACAGGTTGATTGCGTCATGGATATGACATCAACCGTACGTTTCGGCGCAAATGCACGCGATGCAATTGGTGGCGCCGTGCTGCCAGTCGGCATCCTGGTGCTGATCGCGATGATGGTTTTGCCGTTGCCGGTCTTTTTGCTCGATGGTTTTTTCGTGCTGAATATCCTATTGTCGCTGCTGATATTGATGGTCACACTGCATACCTATAGGCCTCTTGATTTCTCGTCCTTTCCCAACCTTTTGCTCATTGCCACCGTGTTGCGGCTGTCACTGAATGTGGCATCGACCCGCATTGTTCTTGGAGAAGGTCATACAGGACCGGACGCCGCGGGTCAGGTTATCAAAACCTTTGGGGAATTCGTAGTCGCGGGAAATTACGTCGTCGGTATCTTCGTTTTCATTATCCTAACCATTATCAACCTTGTCGTGATCACCAAGGGCGCAGGCCGCGTCTCCGAAGTTGCCGCCCGCTTCACGCTTGACGCAATGCCGGGCAAACAAATGGCGATCGATGCCGATCTGAATGCTGGCGTTCTGAACGCGGAAGAAGCGACAGTGCGGCGAAGTGAGGTCGCCGAAGAAGCTGATTTCTATGGCTCTATGGATGGTGCATCGAAATTTGTCAAAGGAGACGCCATCGCTGGTATCTTGATTCTCGCGATCAATATCATCGGGGGTCTGACAATCGGTATTATCCAGCTTGATATGGCCGTTGGCGACGCAGCCCAGACCTACATTCTTTTGTCAATCGGTGATGGCCTGGTCGCGCAAATCCCCTCGCTCCTGTTGTCCATTGCCACAGCGATCATAGTGACGAGGGTATCCTCGAAACACAACATGGCCCAACACATCTCGCGACAGGTTCACATTTCGCGGGCATGGATCCCGACAGCCGCCGTGGTAGCGGTTTTGGGGCTAGTGCCTGGCATGCCGAACCAATTGTTCTTGTTCTTCGCAATAGGTGCGGCGGTGGCTGCCTATTTTGCCATTCAGTCGGAAAGCGCCAAAGCCGACAATATTCAGGAAGAAGATGCCAAAGAGGCGCCCTTTTCAGGGGATCTAGTCACCTTGGAGGATGTCACAGATTATGCTGCGGTATCGTTACAACTTGGATACGGGCTGATTGCATTAGTTGATGACGACAAGGCCGGACCACTTGTATCACGCATCACGTCGATCAGGCGCGAAGTGTCAAAGGTGCTGGGCTTTGTCGTGCCTGCAGTGCGGATCCGCGATGACCTTGCCTTACCGCCCAATCAATACCGCATCCGCATCGGCCATACCATAGTGGGGGAAGACATCGTCTATCCTGATCGCAAGCTTGCCCTGCCCGGTGATAGCTCGACAGTTGATCTCGATGGCATCAAGGTGCGCGATCCGTCCTTTGGGGTTGAAGCAATCTGGATCCGCCCCACACAGCAAATACAGGCCGAGGCAAATGATTACGTTGTCATTGAACCCATCTCAGTCATCGCAACTCATATGAGCCAATTACTCACCAAGCATGCCGCAGATCTGATTGGCCAAGATGATGTTCAAGCCATGCTCGACAATCTGGCCAAGCGCCACCCGCAACTGGTGCAATCGATCGTTCCGAAACTTCTTCCTCTACATGTATTAA
>CAYWUN010000089.1:5596-12685 GCA_964461315.1 uncultured Aestuarium sp. | reverse complement strand
ATCGTGGAAAACCTTGTGATGGTGCCGCTCTCACTCATCCTTCTCGACCTCTCGCGCCCGAATGAGGGCAAGTCGATGGGTAAACTGCTCGGCAGCATCTTCCTCGGCATCCTGAAACGCCCAATGATCATCGGCATGATCCTCGGCATGCTGACCTCGATCCTCGGCGGTCAGCTTCCCGTGCCGTTCGAGCGCCTCACGACCCTGATCGCAGGGTCGACCGCCCCCATCGCCTTGATGGTGATCGGTGGTTCGCTGGTTGGCCTCCCGCTTCAAGGCAACCTCTCAATGGCGCTCCAGATCGTTGTGTCGAAACTGGTCATCCACCCCGCCCTTGCCGCGCTCACCATCATGGTTGGCGCCGCGCTTGGTCTCTCGGGGATGGACCCAACCCTTGCCGCTGCGCTCATCGTCTCGGCGTCCATGCCCATGCTCGGCATCTACGCAATCCTTGCACAAGACTACGGGCACGCAGGCATGGCTTCGATGGCCATGCTCGGCAGCGTTGTCTTTGGCTTCTTTACAAGCTCGGCTCTCTTATTTCTGCTGCTCTAAACGCTGCTGTTTCGACAGCTGCACCGCCAGAATACCCCCCGCGATAATCGCAACGCCGAGGTAATCGAGCCGACCGATATGCTCGCCCAAAAGAGCCGCAGCAATCGCCACCCCAAAGAACGGATTAAGAAAGTGGAAGGTCGCGGACTTCACCGCCCCGATGCGCTGCACCAAAAGGAACCACACAAAGGTCGCCAGCAAGCCGGGCACAAGCGTCGTATAGGCAAAGGCAACGACAAGCTCGACACTCCACGTGATGTCCAACGTCTCGAAGAGTGCAGCAGGCACCGCAAGCACAGCCGAACCAATCAGCATCTGTAGACCCACGATCATCAAGAGGTTCCCCCCCGAAGATGCCCCCCGTACCGATAGCGTCGCAATCGCAAGCGCGATGACCCCGATCACACAGATCCCGAGCCCGAAGGTATCGATCCCGCCGCTCAGACGCGCACCCATGATCAGCGCCACGCCGATGATACCGGCAACAAGCCCAACCATGCCAAGCCCGTTCGGACGGTCCCCAAGGAACGCCCAACCGAACAGCGCCACAATGAGAGGCATCGTCGCCGCCACAATCGCGGCTACAGAAGCCTCAATCGTCTGCATCGCAAGAAAGAAAAGCCCAAGATAAAGTGCGTTCTGGCAGACCCCGAAAATAATGGTCGAGCGCCACTGCGCGCGGGTGAGCTTGGCGCTCTGACCCAAAGCAAGTGCAATTGCGATACCCAAACCACCCGAGACCAGAAACCGCAAGGCAAGCGCCGTCATCGGCGGTGCATATTCCACGATCACTCGCGCCGAAGTGAAGGCCGAAGACCACATCAGCGCAAACGCGATGCCCATTGCCACTGCTCTAAGGTCCATGATCTCTCCAAACGAAAAAGGGCCGCCCTTGGGCGACCCTTTCTGAAACTGTGCCGAGGTGCAAGACCCCAGACGAGCCTTAGCCGTTTACGCTGTCCTTGAGCGCTTTGGCGATGGTCATCTTAACGACCTTGTCGGACTCTTTCTTGATCTGCTCACCGGTGGCGGGGTTGCGCACCATACGCTCAGGACGCTCGCGGCAGTAGATTTTGCCAACGCCAGGCAGGGTCACTGCGCCGCCGGCGGAAACTTCTTTGGTGATGATTGCAAGAAGTGCCTCAAGGCTAGCAGCTGCGGTCTTCTTGTCGGTGCCTGCGTCGTCAGCGATTGCAGCTACGAGCTGGGCTTTGGTCATCGGCTTTGCCATGTTTATGGTCTCCCTTATTTGCCCGATCTGTAGGGCCTCATGCACCGCATTCTAACGGTATGTTGTGTATCACCACAACGAATTGTGTGCCTTTGCAAGCATAAAAAGCCTATTTTATTGGAAAATAGGCATTTCAGAGGAAGGCTGTTTCCTCAAAACTGCGCAATTTACGGCTATGGATGCGCTCAAGCGGCATTTCGCGGAGCAATTCCATCGCCCGAACACCGACCATCAGGTGATTTGCAACCTGCGTTTTATAGAAATCCGAGGCCATTCCAGGGAGCTTAAGTTCCCCATGAAGTGGCTTGTCGGACACACACAAAAGCGTCCCATATGGCACGCGGAAACGGAACCCGTTCGCAGCAATCGTGGCGCTTTCCATGTCCAAGGCAACGGCCCGTGACTGGCTCAATCGCTGCACAGGCCCCGAATGATCTCGCAACTCCCAGTTGCGGTTGTCGATCGTCGCCACGGTCCCCGTCCGCATGATCCGCTTGAGGTCATATCCTTCAAGCTTGGTCACCTGCGCCACCGAGTCCTGAAGCGCAATCTGGATTTCGGCTAGCGCGGGGATCGGCACCCAAACAGGTAGATCATCATCCAGAACGTGGTCCTCACGCAGATAAGCATGCGCCAGAACAAAGTCCCCCAGTCGCTGCGAATTGCGCAATCCGGCGCAATGCCCAACCATCAGCCACGCATGTGGACGCAGCACCGCAATGTGGTCGGTCGCCGTCTTTGCGTTCGATGGCCCCACCCCGATATTGACCAAGGTAATCCCCGACCCATCGGCCCGCTTGAGGTGATATGTCGGCATCTGCGGCAGCTTCGCAGGCGTATTCATCGGCGCGTCGGGCGTCGTAATCTCGGTGTTCCCCGGTCCGACGAACCCCGTATATCCGCTGTCTTTGTCGGCAAGCATCTTGCGGGCATAGGCTTCGAACTCTTCGACATAGAACTGATAGTTCGTGAAGAGCACAAAGTTCTGGAAATGGTCAGGCTTGGTCGCCGTGTAGTGCGCCAAACGCGCGAGCGAATAATCAACCCTCTGCGCGGTAAAGGGCGCCAAAGGTTGCGCTCCGTCGGGATAGGTGAACCCAAGCCCGTTCACGATGTCATCATGCGTTGTGCTCAGATCAGGCACATCAAACGCGTCTCGGAGCGAAAACTCAAGCGCCCCTTCTTGTGGCACTGTCACGCTCGCATCACTTGCGACCGCGAAATGCACAGGCATCGGCGTTGCCGAAGGTCCAATGGAGACCGTTGTCTTGTGGTTACGGATCAAGAGCCCGATCTGCTGGCGCAGGTAATTCGCAAAAAGCCGCGGCTGCGTGACCGTCGTCGCATAAGTGCCGGGCATCGGTACGTGACCAAAAGACAAACGACTATCGGTCTGTGCATAGCTCGTCGTGACCAAACGGATCTCGGGATAGAACGCGCGATACCGCGACACGAGCTTGCCAGATGTCACCGTCTCCGAGAACTTCTCGACCAAGAAAGCCGTTGCCTGATCATAGAGCGCGATCAATCGCTCTAAGGCTGCCTCCGCATTGTCAAAAGACTCGTGCTCAAAAATCTCGGGGGTGGCAATCGCAGCGGCGTCAAAGTCGGTCATCGGTCGTCCTCAATTCAGTGCCAAGGGATTTTCCGCTCGGCTTAGGTCAAGTCTGACACCACAAACATGAACTCTGCAAGACAGACGCAGCGCGCTGTTGCCTCTCGCCCTGTTTGGCCCACATATAAGCGCATGACAAAAACTCTTCTCTCCTTCGGTCACGGCTATTCCGCTCAGGCACTCGCAGAGCGCCTCTTGCCGCTTGATTGGCGCATCATAGGCACCACCCGCAACGAGGACAAAGCAGCCCGCTTCTTGTCCCAAGGAATCGAGCCGCGCATATGGCCTGGCGCCGATATGATCCCCGCGCTGGACAGTGCCACGCACCTTCTCATTTCGGCTGCCCCCGACCAAGACGGAGACCCCGTGCTCGCAACGCTCAAGGACGAGATTGCCAAGCGCGCGGATCAGTTCGAATGGGTCGGCTATCTGTCGACCACCGGCGTCTATGGCGACAACGGCGGCGATTGGGTGGACGAGCAAAGCCCCCTGACCCCCGCCACCAAACGCGGCCAGCTTCGGGTCGAGGCAGAATCCGCTTGGGCCGCGATCGAGGGCCTGCCGCTGCACATCTTCCGTCTTGCGGGGATCTACGGTCCAGGCCGTGGTCCCTTTGCCAAGGTCCGCGCAGGCACCGCGCGCCGCATCATCAAACAAGGTCAGGTCTTTTCCCGCACCCATGTCGAGGACATCGCCCAAGTGCTGCACGCGTCGATCAATCGTCCAAATGCGGGCGCGGCCTATAACGTCTGCGATGATGACCCCGCCCCGCCGCAGGATGTGATCGGCTTTGCCGCCGAATTGCTCGGCATCCCGCTTCCGCCTGCCGAAGACTTCGAAACAGCCGAGATGACACCAATGGCCCGAAGCTTCTATGCCGAGAGCAAAAAGGTGCGGAATGACCGCATCAAGAATGAACTGGGCGTTAAACTGATTTACCCTGATTACCGCAGCGGACTTAGGTCTCTGCTGGCTCTAGAAGACTTCGAATAACCCACGCTGCCCCAAAGAAAATTCCAAGTAGGATAAGCGACATAATGAGGTTGGTCGCGTAAAAGGTTAACCGACCATCAAGCGTAAGGTCATTAAGAAAAGGGTAAGGAAATCCGTTACTTACCTTCCCCGCGGGGAAGGTAACGCGCGGGGAAATGACCCATTCCATCCACGCGATATAGCCCAAAAGGACCATTACTGTCATGGTGGCCGTTTCCAAAGGCTTGCGGAAACTGCGGTGAATAAACAAGGCATCGATCCACTGAAGCGCAGGCCCGACAAGGTGCAAATACCACCCCTGAAGCGTGATCGAATGATCGGTATCCGGTGAGACAAGGAAAGGATCGGCCAAATACAGACGCCAATAAAGCATCACGACCATCCCGTTCAAAACCGCTGTTAGACCAACAAGCCTGTCATGCCGCTTCGCGACATAGCCAAAGCTCCGCCCAAGCATCAGACCACTTGCGATAAGAGTCGCGGTGAGCGCCCAGTTTGTCAAAAACCGATACGGCCCCGCAAAATGCTCCCAACTCGCGCCCCAAAAGAGCCACGAGACCCAATAACCAGCAAGTAACACGACAAGGATACGATACGCTTTTACCGCAGGCGAATCTGTCATTGTGCTCTCCGTAACGCCTACGCGCGAAGGGAGCCTACGCGCGCAATTCCAAGAACGTCTAGAATTTTGACCTCAATCGACGCTGCGTCAAGTTGGGCTTCCGCATACATGTCCGCAGGATTCGCATGGTCGATGAACGTATCAGGTAGCACCATCGAGCGGAACTTTAGCCCATTGTCGAACACGCCCTCATCCGAAAGAAGCTGTGCAACATGGCTGCCGAAACCGCCAACTGCGCCTTCTTCAATCGTAATCAAAGCATCATGTTCGGCGGCAAGACGAAGGATCATGTCGCGATCCAATGGCTTGGCAAAGCGGGCATCCGCAACGGTCGGCGTGATCCCTTTGGCGCTCAGCGATTCACAGGCGATCTCGACCTCTTGAAGACGCGTCCCAAACGATAGGATCGCAACGCTCTTGCCTTCACGCACAATTCGGCCCTTGCCGATCTCAAGCGGCTCAGCATCCGCAGGGATCTCGACGCCAACGCCTTCACCACGCGGGAAACGGAAGGCAATCGGACCCTCGTCATGACGCGCAGCGGTGACAACCATCCGCGCAAGCTCGGCCTCGTCGGCCGCCGCCATCACGACCATTCCGGGAAGGTTGGCCATAAACCCGATGTCAAAGCTACCTGCGTGTGTTGCGCCGTCAGCCCCAACAAGACCCGCGCGGTCAATTGCGAAACGGACAGGCAGACGCTGGATCGCTACGTCATGCACCACTTGATCATAACCGCGCTGAAGGAAGGTGGAATAGATCGCGCAAAACGGACGCAAACCACCAGCCGCCAGACCAGCAGAGAAGGTCACAGCATGCTGTTCGGCAATCCCAACGTCAAAACAGCGCGAGGTATAGCGCTCCATAAACTTGGTAAGACCCGTTCCATCAGGCATTGCCGCCGTCACAGCGCAAATCTTGGGATCACGCGCGGCTTCCTTTAAAAGCACCTCGGCAAAGACGTTGGTATAGGACGGCGCATTGGACTTGGCCTTGACCTGCTTGCCCGTAGGGACGTCGAACTTGGCCGTGGCATGGCCTTTGTCACGCGCAGTTTCGGCGGGGGCATAGCCCTTGCCCTTTTTGGTGATCGCATGAATGAGAACAGGCCCGTCCGCCCGCGCCTTGACGCTCCGCAGCACGGTCAAAAGCTGCTCCATGTCGTGCCCGTCTACAGGCCCGATATAGCGAAAGCCCAGTTCCTCGAACATGGTGCCGCCCACGGTCATATGCTTGAGCATATCCTTGGCGCGCTTGGCCCCCTCGCGGAACGGCGGCGGAAGAAGCCCGATCGCACCCTTCGCGGCCTCTTTGAGGTCCTGCAAAGGCTCGCCTGCATAAAGACGGCTAAGGTAAGAGGACAGCGCACCCGTAGGTTCTGCAATCGACATCTCGTTGTCGTTGAGAATTACGATCATCCGTTTTTTAAGATGGCCCGCGTTGTTCATGGCTTCGAACGCCATGCCCGCGCTCATCGACCCGTCGCCGATGATGGCAATCGCATCGCCTAGCCCGCTGTCGGTCGTGCCGCCCAGATCACGCGCCACAGCAAAGCCCAAAGCCGCCGAGATAGATGTGGAAGAGTGCCCAGCGCCAAAGGGGTCATAGGCGCTTTCGGATCGCTTGGTGAAACCAGACAGTCCATCCTTGGTCCGCAGCGTGCGGATACGGTCGCGCCGTCCTGTCAGAATCTTATGCGGATAAGACTGGTGCGACACGTCCCAGATGATCTTGTCCTTAGGCGCATCGAAAACCGCATGCAAAGCCACGGTCATCTCGACCACACCAAGCCCAGCCCCAAGATGTCCGCCCGTTTCCGAAACGGCGGAAATCGTCTCGGCCCGAAGCTCGTCGGCCAGCTTGCGTAGCTGTGCATCGCTAAGCCCCTTGAGGTCGGCGGGGCTCTGGATCGTGTCGAGCAATGGCGTCACTGGTCTGGTCATGGCAAAGCGCCCGTTGGAAAATTACTTCTTGCGGTCGATAACGAACCGCGCGGCGTCCCGCAACACCGTTGCGGCCTCACCATAGGGAGATAGAGCGTCGCAGGCCTCAGTCACGAGCTGATTTGCGCGG
>CAYWUN010000089.1:0-5496 GCA_964461315.1 uncultured Aestuarium sp. | reverse complement strand
TCATCATGCACAAGGCTATAGGCATGGACGGCCTCGATCGCCGCCGCCGCCTCGGTCGCATTTGCAACCCCATGAAGCCGCGCGCCTTCGATCACAAGAAACCCGCGAAGCCCCTTGCCGCCTGTCACCGCATAGCGCATCGCCTCTGCCACAGGCAGATCAACACCATTCAGCGCCCGCACAATACGGTCCTCGGAAATCTGTCTGGCGCGGGTCAGCGCCTCAGGGAACGACATCTTAGCCAGCGTCGAGAGGGGCAGTGCCGCTTGGTGCGCCATCGGCACCAAAGGTGATCTTGGCGACTTTTTCCTCGGCTTCCTTTAGCTTCGCTTCGCACCGCGCCTTGAGAGCCGCACCGCGTTCATAAAGCGCAATCGAATCCTCCAGAGCGACTTCGCCGTGCTCCAGCTTGTTCACAACGGCTTCGAGTTCCTTGATTGCAGCCTCAAAGCTCATCTGACTCACGGGGGTATCGGTCATCGGCCACGTTCCTCCAGTATTCTTACGTGTGCGGCAGCGCTCTCTGCCAAAGCATCAAGATCATAACCGCCTTCAAGTGCGGATACCACGCGGCCTTGGCAATGTTTATCCGCAAGATCACAAATTCGCTCTGTGACCCAAGCAAAATCTTCGGTCTCGAACTCGAGCTGAGCCAACGGGTCGGCGCGATGGGCATCAAATCCAGCCGAGACAAGAATCAACTCGGGTTCAAAGGCTTCGATCCGAGGAAAGACATCCCGCTCATAGACCTTGCGAAACAGGTTCCCGTCCGATCCAGGCGGGAAGCCAATATTGATCACATTGTCGAACTCGCCTGTGTCCTCGGGATCGCCCGAACCGGGCCAGAGGGGGCGCTGGTGGGACGAGACGAAAAGCACCCGCTCATCCTCTTGAAGAAGGTCTTGGGTGCCGTTGCCGTGGTGAACGTCGAAGTCAACGATGGCGACCCGTTTCAGCCCGTGATGTTCCAGCGCATACTTGGCCGCGATAGCCACATTCCCGAAGAGACAGAACCCCATCTGCGTGGTCTTTTCCGCGTGGTGCCCCGGAGGACGGATCGCGGCAAAGGCATTCTGCGCCTCGCCGCCAAGCACAACATCGACCGCCCGCACGGCGGCCCCAGCGGCGCGATAGGCAGCGGCAAGCGAGCCCTTGGACATCCAAGTGTCCTCGTCAAGCTGAACGATCCCTTCGCTAGGAGCTTTGGCCTTTATGCGGTCCACGTAGGATTTGGGATGCACCAACAAGAGGTCACTCTCGGCCGCCAAGGGCGCAAGCATCTTGGTCAGCGGGATGCCGTCCAGAGCGTTGAGCACAAAGTCGAGCCGCGCCACCTGTTCGGGGTGGCCATTGGGATTCACATGCCAAAGGCAGTCAGGATGAGTAATCAAAGCAGTGGTCATGGCATCAATCCGGCACAAGCATATAGCCTTCGCCTCTCACCGTCTGGAGATAGCGTGGCTGTTTCGGGTCGCTTTCGATCTTGCGGCGAAGGCGCGTAATCTGAACGTCCACTGCGCGTTCTTGGGTCTGGCCACCTGAACGTGACAGCTCGTCCACAAGGCGCCCGCGAGAAAAGGTCTCGCCCGCCGCCGCAGAGAAGATCTTCATAAGCTGGTTCTCGGTCGCGGTCAGACGCACAAGGTCCTTATCATGCCACAGCTCGTTCCGCTCGGTGTCATAGCGAAGCGGGCCGAGGTTGATGACCTTGGGCTTCGCGGGCGCGATTTCAGCCTGAGGTACACGGCGGAGAATGGCGTTGATCCGAAGGAGAAGCTCCTTGGGTTCAAACGGTTTGGCAAGGTAATCATCGGCCCCTGCTTCGAGCCCCGAGATACGGTCGCTCGTCTCGCTCTTGGCAGTAAGGAGCATGATCGGCGTTGAAAGCTTTTGTCGGAGCGCAGCGCACAGGCTGATGCCGTCCTCGCCTGGCATCATGACATCCAAGACGATGAGGTCAAACTCTAGCCCTGCCAAGAGGCGCCGCGCGTGCGCGGCATCACGGGCAATGCTCACGAGGAAACCGTGTTTGACGAGGAACTTTTGGAGGAGCGACCTGATCCGCTCGTCATCGTCTACGATCAAAAGGTGTGCGAGATCAGCACTCATGTCGTCTTGTCCTTCAGCGCCTCGTAGTGACGCCGCATTTCTACATCCATCATAGCCTCGAGCACCTGCCTAAAACCCGCCACCGCCTGAGGTCCGGCGGCACGGTAAGCCGCGCGCATCCTCTCGCGCTGGGCATCGGACAGTTCCCGCTCGAGAGCGGCCCCTGTGTCGGTAAGATAGAGATGTCTCTCCCTCTTGTCTTCTTTTCCAACCCTGCTCTCGACCAAACCGTCTTCGATCAAGCTGCGCAACACACGATTGAGGGATTGCTTTGTAACACCCAAGATTGAAAGGAGATTATTCACGGTTGTCCCTGGGCTTCTATGAATGAAGTGAACGGCGCGGTGATGTGCCCGCCCATAGGACTTGTCCTCGAGGATTCGATCAGGGTCAGCCGTAAACCCGCGGTAAGCAAAGAACATTGCCTCGATCCCTTTGCGGAGCTGCTCGTCCGTTAGGTAAAGAAGCGACTGACCACCTGCGACATCATTCATGCACTGACCCTCCAAGAGTGCGACCAAGATACGTCAGCCTTGTTGACATTCCAAGTATCAACTGGTAGCGAATCCGCAATTCAGCGCAATATTATGTCCGATGTGGACCTGATTGCGAAACAAAAGGAAATGGAAGGGTCTAAAAATGGCTGGTGCCTACGACGATCGCGACGGCAAAATTTGGATGGACGGAAAGCTGGTCGAATGGCGCGACGCCAAGGTGCACCTGTTGACCCACGCGCTGCACTACGCGTCTTCGGTCTTTGAAGGCGAGCGTTGCTATAATGGCAAGATTTTCAAAGGCGTACAGCACTCGGAGCGTCTTAAGCGCTCGGCAAACCTTTTGGATTTCGAGATCCCCTACACAATCGAAGAGATCGAAGCGGCGAAATACGAAGTGCTCAAGGCCAACGGTTGGACTGATGCATACGTACGTGCCATCGCATGGCGCGGCGCGGGCGAAGACATGGGTGTCGCCTCCAAGCGAAACCCCGTTCGTTTCGCTGTCGCTGCATGGGAGTGGGGCAACTACTATGGTGACGCAAAGATGAAGGGCGCCAAGCTCGACATCGCGAAATGGCGTCGCCCTGATCCCGCGACCATCCCTTGCGAGGCCAAGGCTGCCGGTCTCTACATGATCTGCACCATGTCCAAGCACGCCGCCGAAGCCAAAGGCTGTTCGGATGCGATGATGTTTGACTATCGCGGCTATGTTGCCGAAGCGACCGGCGCGAACATCTTCTTCGTCAAGGACGGCGAGATTCACACGCCCAAGCCTGACTGTTTCCTCAACGGTATTACCCGTCAGACCGTCATCGGTATGCTCAAGGAAAAGGGTCTTACCGTTCACGAACGCCACATCATGCCTGAGGAACTCGAAGGGTTCGAGCAGTGCTGGCTCACCGGCACAGCTGCTGAAGTTACCCCAGTTGGCCAGATCGGCGACTATAACTTTGAAGTCGGCGCGATCTGCCGCGATATCTCGGAGAGCTACGAAAAGCTCGTTCGCGCCTAAGCAATCCGAAGTTAGACAAGATGAAGCGCCGGTCCAGAAATGGGCCGGCGTTTATCCTTGTTGGGTCATGGCTTTGCGCTGCTTCGCACGCTCAATCCCAAGGTGACGCTCGCGCAGGATGATGATGATCCCTGCGGCGATGATGATGCCGGCCCCAATCAGAGTTGGCATGGTCGGGAGTTCATCAAAAATGAAAAACCCGATTAGAATTGCGAAAAGCATCGAAGTGTAATCGAAGGGCGCGATCAACGAGGCGTCGGCGTAGCGATAGCTTGATGTCAGGAAGATCTGAAGGATGCCGCCAAGGAAACCCGCGCCGACCAAAAAGGCCGCTTCGGTGGGCGTTGGGATCACCCAGCCCCAGTAAATCGTGAAGAGCGACAGCGCAGTTGCGGTGACGGAGAACCAGAAGACGATGGTTGCTGTGTCCTCGGTGCGGGTGAGTTTGCGGACGAAGACCTGCGCAAGCGAGGCCGAAACAGCGCTTGCCAAGGCGGTCATAACGCCGAGCATCGCAAGGGGGTTTTCGGTCGCGGATTCAAATGAAAGGCGGGGGGCGAGAATAACCCCAACCCCAACAAGGCCAAGTGCCACAGCACCGAGCCGATAGGGGCCAACGTCTTCGTTAAGGAACATCGCCGCAAAGATCACCACGAGGATCGGGGCGAGATAGCTGATGGCTGTAACTTCGGGGAGCGGGAGGAGACCGAGGCTCGCAAATCCAAAGGCCATCCCAGACGTTCCGACAAGACCGCGCCAGAAATGACCCAGTGGGTTCTTGGTCTTAAGGCCTGAACCTAGTTCACCGCGATACATCAGCCAGACCACGATCACGGGGATCGCAAAGAATGAGCGAAAGAAAACAGCTTCGCCTGGAGGGATCGTATCCGAAACGTGCTTGATCATCGACGACATGACGACGCCAAAGGACACCGCTAGGAGTTTGTAAATCACGCCTCGGAGCGGTTGCATTGTGACCTCGGGCTTTTGGCTATGCGGTTAGAGCATCAGAGCCCGATGCAAAGGTCAAGCGAGATAGCCGCGCTCAATCTTGGTAAATGCCTTTAGCCGTGCAGAGGTGCTTCGTTCCTGTGACTGCCGGTGCAGATCACGCATGGCTGGGTGGGGCTTTTCTTGGACTTCTATCTTGAGAAATTGGCTCAGACGAATGCTGTCTTCGGCCTCGGTGGGACGGTCAATAATGTGACGATGCATGAGCAGTCCTCCTTTTGATGGAGGGCTAGACTAGCATTTTTCGGCGGAATTTTCGATTGGTTTAGTTTTGCAGGCGGGAAACAGCCCAACGCGCAGCATCAGCCACGACCGGATCGGGGTCGGTAACGAGCGCTTGTGCAGAGGGAAGAAGCGAGAGGTCCAAAGAGTTGCCGATGGCATAAAGCACGTTGCGCACAAAGCGGTTTCGGCCGATCCGCTTGATCGGAGAGCCGCTAAACAGGGCTCGGAATGCAGTGTCGTCGAGCGTGGCAAGCTCGGAGAGTTTGGGTTCGATCAACTCGGGACGGGCGGCGTATTTCATCTCGCGGGCGTTTGCGGCAAACTTGTTCCAAGGACAAGCCCCAAGGCAATCGTCGCAGCCGTAGATACGGTTGCCCATCTTCTCGCGCAGGTCATAGGGGACCTCTCCGCCGAACTCGATGGTGAGATATGAAATACAGCGCCGCGCGTCGAGCTGATAGGGAGCGGGGAAAGCATCTGTCGGACAGGCATCAAGGCAGGCGCGGCAGGAACCACAGTGGCTTTGCTCGGGTTCATCGACGGGTAGTTCAAGCGTCGTGAAAATCGCTCCGAGGAAAAACCAGCTCCCCAAATCGCGGCCAAGAAGGTTCGTGTGCTTGCCCTGCCAACCGAGACCTGCGG
>CAYWUN010000088.1:1827-12694 GCA_964461315.1 uncultured Aestuarium sp. | reverse complement strand
ATCAATTTTTTAATATAAAATGAATTTATGGTTTTATTGGATTTTTTGACACCCATATGGGCACCCAAAACACTCAACCGCCCAAACTTTTGGCGCTAACAGGCGGGTCGCTACCGCCTTCAACGCGAACCGCCTCCCATTTTCGAAAGTTGCATTTGATGGATTGGGCAGAAAGGATTCTGATCGATTTGTGGAGTTTTAGGTAATAGTTTTGCTTACAAACAGATCATCATGATATAGTTTGAACTTATCGAGACACAGGGGAGGTTCTATGTCATCAAATCTACGGCGCCAAATTTCATCGCCGGCAGCACTGTTCGTGTTTGAGGCAGTCGCACGACATGGCGGCTTTCGCGCGGCAGCTCTCGAGATGAATGTCACCCAGCCATCCGTGTCTTATCAGATCAAGAACCTCGAAAAATATCTGGGCACCAGATTATTTGAGAGGCGCGGGCGCAACATTGAACTGACGGATGATGGTGAAACCCTCTATCGCGCGGTCGAACGTGGCTTTCTAAACATCCAGACAGGTCTCGCCGAGATCGCCAATAGGAACAACGGCAATCTGGTTACCTTCTGTCTGTCCTCGTCAGCAGCAGCAAATTTCCTTTTGCCGCGCTTTCCAAAATTGCGGAGAACGCTTCCCAGCCTCGATGTTTCGATCAAAATCATTAACCGCGACATCAATCCAGCCTCTGAGGGTGGCGATCTTGCCCTGCGACTAGGGAATGGAAACTGGTCTGATGTTGACGCCTGGCATATGTTCGATGAAGTCTATTTTCCGGTGTGCTCGCCCAAGCTCTTAGAGGGCGGGAAACGGCAAATTTCTTTAGATGAACTCAAATCGAGTGATCTTCTCTACCTTAAAGAACGGCATCGGTCGCGAGATGACTGGCGCGTGTTTTTTGAACGCATAGGCTCCGACCTTTCGGCAGCACATGAGCGAATTATCTTTGACGATCAACAAGCGCTGATCGCATCAACGATCGATGGTCAAGGTATTGGCCTCGGTTGGCATGGTTTGGTCGATCATCTGCTAGAGACAGAAGCGATCATTCGTCCAACGGACTTGGAGGTGCGGACCGATAGAGCGTTTTACCTCGTAGCACCGAAGGAAGCGCGGCAAAATCGAGTGGTCTCAGAGTTTAGGGACTGGTTGCTGTCTGAGGGTTCTAACATCCAAAAGAAACTCGATGAATCTCTGTGATCATTAAAGATCAGGGTTTTACGCCAAGCGGCACCTCTTTGAAAAAGATAAAGGTCGGAACACTGCACAAAGCGTTCCGACCTTCTCATAAACAGAGCGATTGCTCTAAGCCCAATGTTAGGGTTTCAGCGCGACGTGGCTTAGTCCGCCTGAATGCGCAAGGCTATGCTTCATAGCCTCTTTTACCTGCTCCAATCCAAACGTCTCTGCATGGAACGGCGCCAGATTAATCGCGCCTGAGGCGATAAGCGAGACTGTCTCCCTGAGCGTTTGAGTATCAAACCAGAACGATCCAACCAAACGGTTGCCGTTTCTCATGAGGGCACCAGTTTGAATAGTGAGAGGTTCAGTGAGGCCACCAACAAACGTGAGAGTACCGAAACGCTTTAGGCGATCGATCAATTTTGAGGTGCTTTCGGCAGCCATGCCACCTGCACAGTCGAGGACAAAGTCGATCGTTCTTGTATCGTCTGGGTCTTCAATCGTAATACGGGGATCAAGCGCCGCGATATCTTTCATTTTGGTATTTCGCCGCCCAATCAATCTCACTTCTGCGGCACCGATTGCACAAGCGACCAGTGCAGCTGATGCGCCGAGCAATCCTGAAGCTCCATTGATCGCTACAACCTGACCTGCACGAAACCCTCCGCGCTGGAAACCGGCGAGAGCTGTGGCGAACCAACCCAAACGGCACAGAATTTCAGGTGAGATAGACACGTCATCGGGGATTGGCATGAAGCAATGCTCTGGCCCGACAAAATACTCAGCGAAACTACCGTTCGGCCATCGTGACAGTTGTTCTTTGGCCTCTGGATTGATTCCGAAGCAGCCGATGAATGCTTGGTCGGGCTCGGGACCTGGGCCCTCGACATACATATTGCAGTAGACACGCTGCCCGACACGAAGCGTCGTAATCGACGGATCAATCTCTTCGATGATACCGATCGCACATTGCCCTGGTGTGAAAGGGCGTTGAGGCGTCAACCACCCACCTGATGGAAGGCCACTAAAGTAAGTTGGAAGGAATGCCGCTTCGATCTTAACTCGGGCAGTATGTGGCAGAAGCTCCCCGAAAGGAGCCTCGCCAAATTCGAACTCTGTCGATCCTTCGATTACTCGAACCGCTCTCATGCCTTTCTCGCCGGCGCCGAGAGGTTGATCCAAACAGTCTTAACCTCGGTATATTGCTCATGAGCTTCGAGACCATTGTCCCGACCACCGAAGCCAGAAGACTTGAACCCGCCAAATGGCGTCGATGCGTCGCCTTCTGAGTAGCAGTTGATCGACACGGTGCCCGCGTTAATCTTGCGCGACAAACGGTGCGCCTTGCCAATATCGGACGTGTAAAGCGATCCAGTTAGGCCATATTCTGTGTCATTCGCCAATTCGATAGCATGCTCATCGTCACGTGCTTCGATGATCGTCAACACTGGGCCAAAGATCTCCTCGCGATAGATTGTCATCTCTGGGGTCACGTTGTCGAATACGGTCGGCTCGATGAAGTAGCCCCGATTGCCACGCTTCTTGCCGCCAGTAAGAAGTGTCGCGCCTTCAGCGACGCCAGTCTCAATGTATTCCAGAACACGTTTACAGTGGACCTCACCGATGACCGGACCGAGTTGCGTCTCTGGCAACATCGGATCATCCAGCCGCCATGCCTCACAGGCCGCTACGATTTTCTCAACCAGTTCAGCTTTGATATCTTTGTGAACAATCAACCGGCTGTTCGATGCGCAGTTTTGCCCCATGTTTGTTAAGATCGAGAAGGCCTGTTGTTCGGCCACAAAATCTAGATCAGGCGCATCAGCGAGGACCACAGCAGGGTTTTTGCCGCCCAATTCCAGCACGATGCGTTTGAGGTTGGAGCGTTGTGAATAGTCGAGCAGTTTACGACCGACCGAAGTCGAACCAGTAAACGAAATCACACGGACATCTGGATGAAGCCCCATAGCTTCTCCAAGCACGCTACCCTTACCTGGGACCACGTTGAACACGCCTGCTGGGATCCCAGCTTCGACGGCCAGTTCAGCAAGGCGCAGTGACGTTAGAGTGGTCAACTCGGCTGGTTTCAGGACGATAGAGTTGCCTGTCGCAAGTGCTGGCCCCAATTTCCACGCAGCCATCAAAAGAGGGAAGTTCCATGGAAGGATCAAACCTACGACACCGAGAGGCTCACGCACGATCATTCCAACGGCATCAGAATCCGTAGGCGCTACGCGCGAAAACAATTTATCCTGCGCCTCTGCGTGCCAAGCGATGCACTTGGCTGTCTCAGGAACATCACCATTCAAGGTGTCTGTTAGTGGCTTGCCTGAATCAAGGCTTTCCATAACAGCGAGTTCGTTCAGATTTTCGCGGATAAGGGCTGCGAAGCGCTGCAAAATAGCCTTGCGATCGGACGGGTGCATGGCTGACCAAACGCCAGACTCAAACGTTTCTTTTGCATTCGCGACTGCTGCGTTTAGATCGGCTACCCCACCGCCTTCGATCTCAGCCAATGCTTCTTCGTTGGCCGGGTTGTAGGACGTGAATTTGTTGGGCTCGATGGCATTCCGAAATTCGCCGTCAATGAAAGGGCGTGTAGGGAACTTAAGGGATGCTGCGATCGCCTCGGCTTCGTCTTTTGTCAGTGTTTTCATTGTATTTCCAATTCAGGCGACTGCGCGAGAGAGATACTCGGGCTCTTCTTTGTTGAGGATGCGAACAAGCGCGCGGAAGTGGCCTTCCGAGAACCCGGGGTAGTCGCGCCATTGTTGAGCGGTGATTTCAGCGACCTCAGGCTTGAGGCGCTTTACGGGTTTTCCAGTCGAATGCGAGAGAACGAGGTTCATGCAAGCACGCTCCAGATGGTAAAGGAGGTCAAACGCCTGCGCGACGTTTTCGCCGATGACCAATACGCCATGGCCACCGAGCATCAGCACATCTTTGTCACCGAGGAGCTCGGCTACGCGTGCGGGTTCTTCGGGATCGACGAACATACCACCGTAGTCACGGTCATATGCGACCTGCCCATAGAAACGCGCGCTGTTTTGGCAAATAGCGAGCACTTCAGGGTCTTCTAGGCAACTCCACGCTGTCGCATAGGGCATGTGAGTGTGAAGAATGCACTTCGCTCTCGGTAGCGTGCGGTGCAGATAAGAATGCAATTCCCATGCTGTCCGGTCGGGCGCATCATCACCCTTTGGCTCCGCGCCAGCCGCTGATTGCAGAAGCAAAAGATCGTCAGCACAAATCTCAGAAAAATGTGCCATGTTTGGGTTCATAAGGAACCGATTGCCTTCTGGGTCGAGCGCCACGGAAAAGTGGTTTGCGGTCGCTTCATGCAAGTTCAGTCGAGCTGTCCAACGGAATGCGGCAGCGAGATCGTTCCGAAGGCGGATTTCTTGGGCGTCCATACTCATCTCCATAAAAAGTTGTGGGCGGAGTGAATCCGCCCACCTGAATTTACGCTTGTGCAGCTTTCAACGGGGCCAGTGCTTCGGCGATTTTAGCTTCAGCCTCAGCGCCTACTTCGCACACAGGGGCGCGAACTGTTCCGCCATCAAAGCCCATCTGACGGCTGGCAGCCTTAACAGCCGGAATGTAGTCATTGTTCCAGCAGTAGTTGATGATCGGGAACATGGTTTCCCAGAGCTTCAGGCCTTCAGCAATTTTGCCAGCTTCGATCAGTTCAAAAAGCTGTACAGCTTCCCGTGGGAAGATGTTGGCGCAGCCCCAGATGGTACCTGCAGTGCCTAGCATGAATGTGAACGGAGCGATCGGATCAGCCCCGTTCAGGATCTGACCGCCGCACTGGAGCAACGCTTGAGTTTTGCATAGGTCACCAGAGCTATCTTTGATGAACTTGAAATTGCTGAGCTGCATGAGACGAGTGTAGAGCTCAGGGTTCAGCTCGATACCGGTCGCGCCAGGAATGTTGTAGCCAATGATGTCGCAATCAACAGCATCGTTCACAGTTTCATAGAACTTGAAAATGCCATCGTCGTGCTTTGGGCCCTCGAAGAACGGAGGCAGGATCATGAGTGCATCGGCGCCCATGTCAGCTGCTGCTTTCGAGCGACGGATAACTTCGTCGAGGTTCAGCGCCGAAGTTTGCGCAGTCACTTTAGCCCGACCGTCAATACGCTTGATGCCAGTCTCAAAGAGCTTGTTGCACTCAGCTTCAGTCAGGTAGGCGTGCTGGCCAGTGCCCGAAGACAGCACGAAACCATGCATGCCAGTCTCGAGATATTGGTCAATTAGTGCGTCCCAACGCTTAAAGTCGATCGACCCGTCATCATTGAACGGTGTCTGCATTGCGAGGTTAATGCCACGAAGGTTAGACATGTATTTTTCCTTGGTTTTGTAGGGAGATATCAGACTTCTTTGCCAGCTTTCCAAAGCCGGTAACGAGTAGAGGCTGTCACCCCAAGTGCTGTGATGGGTTTGGGGAATGCTCTGCTTGGACGGCTACGTTTCAGCAAAATATCTATGGCGCGGGATTCCATGCCACACGCGTGCTCTGCGATAGCTTTCCCGAAAATTGCGCCGCGAGATACGCCTGTGCCATTGCAGAAAGCTGCACCGTAGACGCGATCTGCGAGGTCGCCAAAAACCATTCCGCCGTTTTGAGCAAGGCTAAGTGCTCCGCCCCACGTATACTGGAAACCCATTGATGAAATCTCAGGGAACCGGCGGTCGAATGATTTCTGATGGCTCTTCTTTGTCCGCGCGATTTGTTCTGCGGTGGTATGGAAGCTGCCGCAATAGTCGTAGATGTTGCGAATAAACAGGCGATTGTCTGCCGTGCGTCGAACCGTCGTTCCAAAGCTATCCGCAGGAATGAGGCCATAGGTAGCGCGGCCACCAATCTTCTGGCTTTCTTCGTCGGTTAGGGGGCGCGTCATGCTGCCGTAGGTGTAGACGGGGATTGCGCTCTTTGCGTAAAATCCAAACTCAGAAATGAAGCCATTGTTTGCAAGGACGAGATTGCGGGCATGGATCTCGCCGTTTGGCGTACGAAGGACGTGGCGCGGATCACCATATGTGACTTCGATCACCGGGGTGTTTTCATAAACCGTGGCGTTCGGCCCGAGATTATCAATTATGCCCCGCAACATTGCCGCCGGCTGTAGCAGAACCGTTCCAGGCGTGTGCAGACCCATCGTATAATATGAGCTGCCCACCATCTCTTTCATTTCGTCAGCATTATACCACGAGTATTTCTCGCCGATCCGATCAAGGGCTTTCGCAAATGATTTCAGACAAGCTTCGCCGCCCGGCGTCACTGCAGAGTGGGTTTTCCCCTCGGGGCTCCAGTCGCACTTAATGCCGTGGCGTTCGACTGCATCACGAAGATAAGCAACACCCTCAAGGTTGATGTCTCGCTCCTCGATGTTTCCCTTTTCATCGAGAGCAAAGTTTGGGTTCCTCGGATTGTGGGCCAGATCAATGGCATAACCCGCACAACGGCCAGCGGCGTTGTTTCCGACCATACCTGCATCAATCAGAACCACGCTATCCTGGGGGCGCAACTCAGCCAAACGTCGAGCCGCATTCACGCCAAACCACCCGCCACCTACAACGACCCAGTCAGCCTCTACACGCCCCTGAAGGGCCTTATGCGGAGTGACAGGTCCCAGCATTGCAAACCAACCGCTATCGGTCAGCTCCTTGGGGAGGTTCGAGATTTTTTGGGTCTTTGAGCGTGGGTAACCAGGTACGCTACCCTTACGGCTTGGGATGACTGTCGCCGAGACTGCTTCAATTCCAGTGCTTGTCATTTTTCGAACCTTGAAGAATTTCCGCCCCTTCTCCGATATGGAGTAAGTAAAGGGGTGTTTTCAGAGCTCAGTATTCATTGAATACATTGATGTTTGAAGTGTAACTATAAGTTAAAATACGCAAAAAACTTGAGTATTAGATAAATTCATTTTATATTAAATGATATGAGACCAACAGAAATGCGCCACCCCAAGGCCATGGGGTGGCGCATCCATTTCACATCAAAGAATGACGCCTGAGATAAATATCAGGCCACGCAGTTCATGCCGCCATCGACATACAGTTCAGTCCCAGTGATGTAATCCGCATCGTCGCTCGCAAGGAAAACCGCGGCCTTCGCAATATCCCAGCCTGTTCCGGTGCGCTTCATTGGCACCCGCGCGGCGCGTGCTTTGCCCAATTCATCGAAGTCAATCTCAGACTCTTTCTTGCCTTGGGATTGCGCGGTTGCGTCTCTGGCCATCGGGGTGTCGATGATACCCGGCAGAATCGCATTCGCCCGAATACCTTTGTCGGCATAGGTCGCAGCGAGGTTTCGGGTGAACGATACGACAGAGCCTTTCGAGGTGTTATAGGCAATGTATGGGGCCCCAAGGTTCCGGAAACCCGAAATCGACGAAATATTCACGATCGATCCGCTCCCCTGAGCAACCATGTGCGGCAGCGCGTGCTTGCACGGAAGGAAGAACGCTTTGGTATTCACGTTCATGATCAGGTCCCAGTCTTCGACTGTAGTGTCTTCAGGGCCGCCCGCCTTGAGAATACCGACGTTGTTATGAAGGACATCAATGCGGCCGAAGGTCTTGATGCAGAACTCGATCATTTCCTTGACGGAGTCCTCGCTTGTGACATTGCCCGCAAAGGCTTCAGCCCTGTTACCTTCCGATCGAATGATCGCGACAGTTTCTTCGGCAGCGGCCATATTGAGGTCGACTGCCAGCACTTTTGCACCCTCGCGTGCATAAAGGGCAGCAGCAGCTTTGCCGTTCCCCCAGCCAGCGCCGATCGAACCAGCGCCGGTGACCAAAACGACTTTATTATCCATGCGTCCCATAGGATCTAACCTTTCTTATACGCTGTGAAGGAAGTGGCTCATGCCGCCATCAACAAACAGGAGCTGTCCGTTCACATAGGATGATGCAGGTGAAAGTAGGAAGTGGATCGGACCGCCCAGTTCCGATGGGTCACCCCAACGTCCAGCGGGAGTGCGGACATTGATCTTATCGGCAAAAGCTTTGTCTTTTAGACGCTCTTTGTTGATGTCGGTCGCGAAATAGCCAGGAGCGATTGCGTTCACGCAAATACCCAAGCCTCCCAATTCGGCAGCGGCGGCTCGCGTAAAACCAACGATCGCGCCTTTTGCGGCAGTGTAGTTGCAGATACCCGCGCGTGGGCTGGAGAATGCGATCGACGAGATATTCACGACGCGGCCACGGTCTTGTGCGTCAACTTTCTTCATTGCCGCCGCCGCCGCTTTGGTCAGAAGGAATGGAGCGACCATATGCACCGACATGATCTTTTCATATGTTTCGGCGGTTTCATCCCAAATTGTGTCATGCAAAAGCATGCCAGCGTTATTGACTAGACCCCAGATACCACCGTGACGTTCGACGATGGTTGGAACGGCAGCCTCTACGGCCGCGTGGTCAGCCATGTCGAAAGCGAGGAAGTCAGCCTTGAAGCCGCGCGCTTCCAGTTCAGCTTTCCGTGCGCGTCCAGCCTCTTCGGTGCGTCCATGTAGAATTACCGTCGCGCCAGCTTCGGCCACTGCTTGCGCTGCAGCCCAGCCCAGTCCGCGCGTGGAACCAGTGATCAGGACGGCCTTCCCTTCCATAGAGAAATTTTTGGTCATTATTTTTGCCTTCATTCGAGCGAGAGGTGAAAGATTGGTCGCGACTGATAAAATCCGACTTAGTCTTTCATTCACACTATCACTCAGATCAGGCTCAAAAAGCCCTATTATATGAAGATATGTGCTAAAAATTGCCTACACAATATAGATATGATCTATATTAAAAAAGGATTTCATTTTTGCCGAAACGAATATGCAATGTACTCAGCAATCATCAAATCTAAATGGGCGCCGCCGCCATTCTTATAAATCGTGATTTCCGAGCGTGACTTCCTCGCAGTTTGATTGCCCTGCGCGACTAGATCGTAGAGATCACCAACCACTGCTTCCGGGGTAATTACACCGCTAGCGATCGGTTGAACCAAATCGCCGACCAAATCTACGGTCGTATCTTTGTAGTCGACATAGATCGTACCCTTGGAAATGAGAGCATCGTCTGTCTCCCTCATTTCAGGTGTATAACCACCAATCATGTCCACATGGGTCCCTGGACGGACCCAATCACCGAAAAGAACAGGTGCGCGGGCGCCAGTCGTCGTCGCGACAATATCCGCAGTTCCTACGGTTTCTTCGAGGTCCGCGCTGAAGGTTATTTCCGCCGAAATTCCAGAAATGGATGCGATTAGAGCCTCGGCCTGTTCATGCCGCCGCGCCCAAATAGATATCTTCTTCAAGTTCGGAAAAACCGCGCTATATGCTCGCACCAAACTCTTCGCGACAGTGCCTGCCCCAATAATGACCAGATGCTTGCTATCAGGCCTCGCCAGAAAAGTTGCGCCCAATACGGAGTCGGCGGCGGTCTTATACTCAGTTACCAGCTTTCCGTCGATAACAGCTGATATACCGCCTGTATCCGCATCGAAATACAAAACGGCACCCTGAATGGTCGGCAGGCCTCGATCAGAGTTTGCCGGAATGGTTGTTTCTGATTTGACCGCATATCCAACGCCCGAAATGAAGGCCGCTCTATTCAGCATTAGGGCCCCTTGAGGGCCTATGAGAATATCCCCCTGCTGCGGCGCCCCGCGAGTATGTCCTTGCCGCAGAACTTCAACGGCTTCCTTCCAATCAAGGAGGTGAGCGGCGCTTTCATAGCTGATGAAATTCATTTTGAGGGCTCCTTTTTACAGACGGCCTCGTTGTAAGTCCGGGGTGGCCTTATGAAAGGTTCGGGGAAATTTCCTGCTGTCGTCGAGCAACATAGGCATCCAACTCTTCACGCTTAGCGATGTCCATCGGTGGCGCTTCATAATGAGCCAGCATATCCCGCGCCTTCTCACGAGCACGCTGCGGCATTTCTCGCTGACCGTTAACCTTCCATTGTTCGTACGCTTCGTAATCGAGAATTTCGGGGGAAATGAAGGCGTCCCTGAAGTGCTTTAATGTAAACGGATCACCGAGATAATGGCCTCCAGGCCCCACCCTTTTGATGGATTCCATGGCCTCATCAAACTTATCGAAATCCACACCTTGCGCATATTTGGCCATCAGAAGGTTTTGCTCGGCGTCTACAATGAGCTTGGTCATGCAATGAACCATTCCCGCCTCATCCCAACCGCCAGAATGGAGTAGAAAATTGGAATTTGATGTGATAGCAGACATGTAGGATGTCGCTGACTCATAGCCACTTTGTGCATCAAAGGTCTTGGATGATGCTTGAGATGCTGTGGTGCGCCACGGGATATTATACCTGCGCGCTAATTGGCCGACTATGCCATTAAGCAAATTGATTTCTGGCATCCCCGACATCGGCGCTCCAGATTTCATAGAGACCGAGACTGAATACTGACCGTATATGGTTTTTGTGCCCGGTTTTACCAATTGCGCATAAGCTATTCCCGCCAAGGCCTCTGCGTTCAACTGTGCGACCGTCGCCATCACATCTGCAGGCGTATTTGCAGCCGCGAGAACGAAGGGAGCAATCAGCACGACCTGATTGGCCAATGCAAAAACACGCAGCCCTTCAAGCATCGTTGAATCCCAAACCAGCGGCGAGTTTCCGGAAATCATACCCCAAAGGACAGCATTCTCGGCCATGAAGTCCG
>CAYWUN010000088.1:0-1727 GCA_964461315.1 uncultured Aestuarium sp. | reverse complement strand
GGCGAGTTTCCGGAAATCATACCCCAAAGGACAGCATTCTCGGCCATGAAGTCCGCGCCGTGCGCAATGCGCGCCATTTCAATGCAATCTCTTGCTCTCGCTTCGCCTGTGGTTTGGCCGTTGGTGGGAAGGTCGAGATGGGTCAGGTTCGAGTGCGTAATATGCAAATGCCGCCATGGCACAGCGATGTCGGTAGGTTCGCACGCAAAGCCTGTGCCCACTTGAAACCCAGGACTCATATGGATCAACTTATTGATCGTGTGCAGGTCAGCAATTGTGGAGGCGCGCCGCACCCCATCAAGGTCCCTTACATTAGGCGCACCCTGCATCGGGCAAAATGTCAAAGTATCTGGTGCGATTTCGACCGAAGTGTCAGCGCCCCGCCCAACCATTGAAAAACGCGACGGCGCAAGGCTCAGTAAATGCTCAACTAGGCCTGGGTCTAGATGGACGCGTTGCCCTCGAACGTCAGCGCCAGCTGCTTTCCATTGATGAAGAGCAACTTCATCTCGAAAATCAATTCCAACCTCTTTGAGAATGGAAAGCGAGGCACGGTGGACTTTATCCAATTGGTCTTCGCTAACCAGTTCAACTGGCTTTAGCCCATATCGGACTGTCTTTAACCGAGGCGTCGTCTCTGATTGTCGGGAAGCACGCAGAGCCTCCCGACCTCGCCGAGGACGTTTTTCACTCGGCTCAGAAAACGACATTTTAGACTTCTTCCCCAGCCTGGCGGAACCGCCATCCTGTTACAAAGTTGACCCCTGTTTGAGTGATCAACTCAGGGTATGCACGAGAGGGAGGTGTTTTGCGTTTGAGGATATCGATCACTGGAGACGAGCGTCCCATGGCCAGCTCTGCGACAGCCTTGCCAAATGCGGTGCCCCGCGAAACGCCAGTTCCGTTGCAGAATGCAGCGCCATAAATATTGGATCCAAGTTCACCCCAAACCATGCCGCCATTTTGCGCAAGCGTCAGGAGGCCACCCCAGCTGTTCTCAAAACCCATGCTCGCCAATTCAGGCCAACGCCGCTTGAATGAAACCATTTGGTGCTCGCGAGCGCGTTCAATGGTCTCGCGATTGACCTCATAGTTCTTGGCGTAGGAGTAGACATTGCGGATGAATAGCCGGTTCTGGGCGCGACGGACTGTCGTCCCAAAGCTATTCGCAGGGATCATCCCGTAAGTCGCCTGAGCGCCCGCTTTACTGAGCTCACTTTCTGTCAATTCGCGCGTCATGCTCGCGAATGTGTAAACGGGGATCGCGGTATTCGAGTAGAAACCAAATCGCGTCAGATAGCCTGAAGCGCAGATAATGACTTTCTTTGCTCGAATGACGCCAGATGGCGTCTCAAAGACGTGCTCCTGTGCGCCGAATTGAGCCGTGCTAATGGCCGTGTTTTCGTGAACGGTCACATTCGGCGGGAGCTTGCGGGCCATATTCTTGAGATACTTCGCCGGCTGGATCAAAATGGTACCTGGATGATGGAGGGCTTTAATGTAATGGTTGCTGCCAGTCATCTCACGCATTTCAGCGTGCTCTACCCAAGTGTATTTTTGACCCATTGCATCGAGGGCCTTTGAGAATGCAATGAGGTCAGCAACACCATGTTTGGTTGCCGCACTGTGATATTTGCCTTGAGGATCCCAGTCGCAATCAACGCCCAACTCCTCGACCGCTGAACGTAGGTATGCGTTACCATCTAGGTTTGTGTAGAGTTCATCTT
>CAYWUN010000087.1:0-12930 GCA_964461315.1 uncultured Aestuarium sp. | reverse complement strand
CTTCCGACGGGCCGGATTCAGCGATGTCGAGGGCTTTGCCCTGCGGGGTGCCTTCGGAGATATCAAAGAGAACAACGTCACCGAGTTCCTTGATCGCAGCGAGGTGAGCAAGGGTGCCACCGATTTGGCCAGCGCCGATAAGGGCAATCTTTGGTCGAGCCATGAATTCCGTCCTTCATAGGGGTTAAAGACGGGGCATTGCGTAGTCCTTTGTTGCGTCTCAATCAAGAGTGCTGCGCCGCGGCGACGGTATAGGGCTACTACATTGTGTATGTTTGCGCTAAACGTGATCACAAATCGGGCGATGAAGTTGTCGAAATGCGAGAGAATCAACCTCTGGCTCGGCGATGATTCTGTTTGGAGGCGACAGATTTGATGGACGGAACGACGTTTTGGGTGCTCGCGGTGCTTGCCGCGATCTGTGTTGGGATCAGCAAAGGAGGGTGGCCGGTTGTAGGAATGCTCTCGGTTCCGATCCTTTCACTGGTGATTTCTCCTGTCGTTGCAGCAGGTCTTTTGCTGCCGGTTTATGTCGTATCGGACATGTTCGGCCTCTATGCCTATCGTCATGAATTTAATAAACGCGTGGTGCTTGTGATTGCCGCCAGTGCCACGGTCGGTGTCGCGATTGGCGGCTTGACGGCGCATATTGTGCCTGAAGCTTTCGTAACGCTCATCGTCGGTCTCGTTGGTTTTCTCTTTGCGATCTATATGATCGTACGGGACACACTTACGGGTGAAGAGCGTGAGGGAAAGCTCGCCAGTGGCGTTTTCTGGGGGATATTGACGGGCTTCACCAGTTTTGTGAGCCACGCAGGTGCGCCGCCCTATCAAATCTGGGTCCTGCCACAGCGACTTTCCAAAGTGGTTTTTGCGGGGACTTCGACGATCACATTTGCATATATCAACGCGATCAAGCTGATCCCTTATTATATGCTTGGGCAGATTAACCTTTCAAGCATCAAGGTCGCGCTCATCCTTATGATCCCTGCCTCTATCGCGGTTTTTGTCGGCGTGAAGATGGTAAAAGTGATCTCGGACAAGGCGTTTTTCCGCGTTGTGATCGGCGCGCTCTTTTTGGTGTCGTTAAAGCTGATTTTTGACGGTTTTGCCGCGCTTTAGATCGAGAAGGCAATCGCGGCCCAAACCAGAGCTGCCAAGAACACAGTGAGGAACGCGATCATCACGATAGCGCTCCCGCCTACATTTCGAAGCTCTTGCACCGAGGTTTTCATACCTACCGCGGCGACTGCCGTGACAAGGGATGCGCGGGATACGCTGTTGATCACTTCATTTATTGCGGGCGGGATCGTGACCGAGGAATTGAGCGCTGCAAGGAGTAAGAAGCCAAGTACAAACCCGGGGAGAAGCGGGGGAGCCTTGCCTTTTGGAGCCTGATTGCGAAGAACGAGTGCACCGACAAAGACCACAGGGGCAAGCAGCGTCACGCGGAACAGTTTGACAAGCGTCGAGATGTCTCCGGTTTCGTCGGAAATCGAATAACCTGCTCCGACGACCTGAGCCACATCGTGGATCGTTCCCCCTAGGAAAAGGCCCGCTTGGTGATCAGTAAAGCCAATAAGGCTTGTCAGGATCGGGTAAAGGATCATTGCCACGGTTGAGGCAACTGTCACGGAAACCACGGTGAAGGTCAGGTCCCGTTCGCTCGATTTGTCATTTGGCAAAAGGCTCGCAATGGCCATGGCAGCCGAGGCGCCGCATATTGCGACCGCGCCGCCTGCAAGAAAGCCGAAATGGCGGTCACGGGCAAAGAGCGGGGCGGTTAGAATGGCGAGCCCGATGGTCGCCGCCACGCCGAGAGTGAGAAGGGCGGCAAATCCACCCCCTATCCCTGTGAGCATGTCGATGCTAACGCGCACGCCCAAAAGGGCGACCCCAACTCGGAGGACGATCTTTGAGGCATATTGGATGCCCAGAGCTGTGCGTTCTTCTGTCGAGAGAAATTGAAACGGGATCCCCAAAAGGATGGCCATGAGCATCACAGGCGCGCCGTAGTGGTCGGAAATAAATTGTGCTGACATGGCGACAAGCGCCGCCATCAAAAGGCCGGGTAAATGCGCCTTGGTTAGTAACATGCCGCGCCATTGTCCTTCCGGAAAAGGTACAATCCATCGGGCTTGAGTGAGGCTTTGACGTGATCGCCCACACGTACCGAGGTTTGTCCTGCTTGGTGAATGGTAAGCGTCCTGCCGCTTGGCAACTCCCCAAAGACATAGCTCTCGGAGCCGAGCTGTTCTACTTCGCTTACATTGAGCGTCAGAGGCCCATCTTCGGTGAATATGATGTCACGTGGGCGGAAGCCCAGTTCCACCTTGTCCCCGTTTTCAACTCCTGCCCTTGGGGCCATTCCGATGTGAAAGCCGTCCAGACTTACCCCGTTGTCCATGGCGACACCGTCCACGAAATTCATCGCAGGCGAACCGATGAAGCCTGCGACAAAGCGATTGTTGGGATGGTTAAATAGTTCGAGAGGGGTTCCGAATTGCTCGACCTTGCCCGCGCGGAGGACTGCGATCTTGTCGGCCATGGTCATGGCTTCGACCTGATCATGGGTCACATAGATCATCGTGTTTCCGAGACGCCGATGTAGTTTCCCGATCTCGCGGCGCATGTTCACGCGAAGCTCTGCATCGAGATTCGACAGCGGCTCGTCAAAGAGGAAAACCTTTGGCTCTCGCACAACGGCACGACCGATCGCGACGCGCTGTCGCTGACCACCAGAAAGTTGACCTGGGCGGCGGTTCAGATAGTCCTCAATTTGAAGCATTCGCGCGGCTTCTTCGACGCGGCGGGCAATTTCCTCTTTCGGTGTATTTAGGTTCTCAAGGCCAAAGCTAAGGTTCTTGCGCACCGACATGTGTGGGTAGAGAGCATAGGACTGGAACACCATCGCAAGACCGCGCTGGGCGGCGGGCACGTGGTTTACCACTTCGTCATCGATTTTCACCTCGCCGCCGGTGATGTCCTCTAAGCCTGAGATCATGCGAAGGAGCGTGGATTTGCCGCAGCCCGACGGTCCGACAAAAACGCAGAATTCGCCCGTCTTGATCTCCATGTTGATGCCATGGATTACCTCGGTCTGGCCGTATGTTTTTTGCACATTCGAAAGAACAAGGTTGGTCATTATTTTAGTCCCGTGTTGGCAATGCCGGTCGTGATGTATTTCTGGAGAAAGACGAAGACGAGCGTAGAGGGCACAAGGCTCACCATCGTCATTGCGAGACGATAGTGCTCTTGGCTGAGGTGCTCGCCTCTGAATTCCAAGAGGCAAAGTTGGATCGTATAAGCCTCTTTCGTGGTCGCGATCGCAACGAGCGGAAGGATGAGGTCATTCCAACGCCAGATCACCGAGAGGATGCCCAATGCCGCGAGAGCAGGAAGCGCGAGGGGAAGCACAATGCGCCAATAGACTTTCCATTCACTCGCCGCGTCCATGCGGGCAGCCTCGATCAGCTCATCTGGAATGGAGAGCATGTATTGACGAAGAAGGAAGACACCCGTCGGCGTCGCAGCACCAGGGATGATCACGCCCCAAATCGAACCCGAGAGGCCCGTCGCATTCACCGCTTTGAATACACCGACAAGCGTAATCGTTGGAGGCACCATCAACGTTGCAAGGATCACGACAAAAAACGCAACTTGGCCACGGAACTTGTACTTGGCGAGCGCAAAGGCAGCCATTGAGTTGATAAGCAACGTCAAGATCGTCGCGATCAGCGTCACCAAGACCGAGTTCGTAAAGCAGGTCGCAAAATTGACGTTCACACCAAAGGCTTTGCCGTTGATCGGGTCGCTAAAGTTAGACCAACTTGGATCAAAGACTTTGCGGATCGTGATGGACTTGGTGTCGAGCTTGACAACTTCGTCGGTACGGTTGTCGACATATCGTGCAGGCGTGAATTCCCGCGTTGCTTTGAGGTTGGAAATGCCAAAGAGCGTGTCGCTGCCCGTCTCGGGATCGGACGCTACGGCAAGGATTTGAAGCGCGAGGCGCGAGGGCTCATAGGGTGGCAAATTAAGGAATTCGGAGAGGAGACGGCTGTCTTCGGCGTCGAGCCCAGCCAAGACCCCATCCAAATCAAACTCGTTCTTGGATGCCTGAGACATGGACGGATAGCGCAAGAGCCATTCTGGAAGGCCTTTGCTTTCGACCATCTCACGGACCAGGTCTGACACCATTCCCAGATGGGAGCGAAGTGCAAATAGGTCCCGTCCCTCGAAGCTTTTTAGGAATGCACGGGGGTCATATTTGGCGCGCTCTTCGTCGTTAAGATCGTCCCAGTGCAGCACCCATTGTGGCAGGTCCGAAATAAAGAAAATCTCTTTTCCCTCAGGCGAAACGACCGTGGCTCGGGCGACCATTTCGTACTGGCTCGGAAGAAGAGAGAGATCTTGCTTTTCAAGTTGAGACGGCGATTTGAGCGAGTTTAACGCAAGCCATAAAACGGGGATTAAGATCAGCAAAACCCCAAGCAACAAATAGGCATAGGTCAGAAGGTCGAGCCAATTGGCGCGCTGACCGCCTGCTTTGCGGGTGAGGAATTTAACGACTTGGTTCATTGTCTTGCCGATTTGGAAGAGAAGTAAACTTGCAGAAGTGACAGCGCGATCAGGACGGCTGCGACGAGCAGCGACGCCATTGCAGCGATACCGAGCCCGTTCGCTGTGGGCTGCCCGCGCAGGCCCGAGGTTTCAAAGATGTACCCGACAAGTGAGGTCCATCGCACGGACATGGCATAAAGTTCTTCAAAGGCCTGAAACGCTTTGATGAGCGAAAGAACTGTCACGACAAGAAGGGTTGGCGCGAGAAGTGGGATGGTAATGTGGGTCAGCTGTCGCCACGGTTTGGTTCCGTCCATTTCGGCTGCCTCGTAAACGTCACGAGGGATTGCTTGGAGGCCTGCAAGCAGTATCAGCATGTAAAATCCGAGATGGGCCCAAGTGTAGACGAATACCGACCAGAACATTGTCCAAGCAGGGTCCGTGAGCCACTGGATCGGCTCGTCAATCCAGCCCCAACCGATCAGAGTTTGGCTCAAAACGCCTTGGCGTTTGAGAATGAGGCTCCAGAGAAAGCCGACGACAACGGGCGAGAGCATGACCGGATAGAAGAACACCGCACGCCAAAATCCGCGGGCGATGATCTTGCGGTTCAGTGCAAGTGCCGAGATCAGCGCAACGGCGATCATGATAGGCACTTGGAAGATGACAAAGCTTGCGGTGTCATAAACAGCGGCAAGGAACTTATCGTCTTCGAGATTGGCTGCGCCCGTGTCAATTTGTGTCTCGGACAAGAGACGGCGCAGGTTATCGAAACCCGCGAAAGTGCGATCCGAGAAAAGGATCGACTGGCCTTCGGTGCCTGCGAACCCCATGTTGATGAACATCGGCGCAAAGGTGAAAAGACCGAAGACGATCATATTGGGGAGAAGGAATAGGTAGGGCAATCCGGTTGCGCCCGCCAATTTCTGGGTCATTTCGACGGGCCAGCCGATGACGCTCACCAGACGGTCCCAGAGGGTGCCGGTTGGACGCAAAAGCACCCAACCGACGAGGAGGTATACCGCAAGGTAAATGGGCCAAGGGGCACCCACAAAAGCAGCATTTAACGCTTCTGACATTTTGGGTGCCTCCGGCGATCTTATTCCGCGATCTTGGCGGCGACGTCCGCGTCGATAGCAGCTAGAGCTTCGTCGAGCGTCATTTCACCCGTGATGGCCTTGGTGATGTAGTCAGGCACAACTCCGTAGATCACAAAGTTCTTTGCATAGCCTTGGAAGGTGTAGGCCTGCGGAGTGGTTGCCGCTGCTTTGCCTGCGTTGGCTGCAAAGGTCGAAAGAGCCGCTGCAACTGCGGGGGAGGCATCAGCGTAGTCAATACCCGTGGACTGAAGCCCCTGATGCGCGGTGATGTTCTTAGTCTGCGCTGCAAAAGCGGCTGCGTTTTCTTCTTTAGAGAGGAAGTCTACGAACTGAGCCGCTGCTTCAGGGTGCTTGGAAGATTTGAACGCAACAACTGCTGCGCCACCCGGCATCGCACCGCACCCACCATCACCGCAAGGCGCAGGGACGGCTTTCCAATCGAAGTCAGTGATATTTGCGGCGTAATTGCTGATCATCCAAGAGCCAGACATGTGCATTGCGACTTCGCCAGACTGGAAGAGCGGAGCGGCGTTCTTGTATTGTGTGCCTTCACCAGCCGGCCAGCCTTCGGCAGGCATTAGGCCGCTCTTGTGCCAGCCTACAAAAGTTTCAGCATATTTACGAAAGCCATCGTCAACGAGGATCGGTTTGCCTGCGTCATCGAAGAACTTGGCGCCATAGCTGAACGCGGGCCCAGCCCAGCGGTGCGCGGTACGGTCCATTGCAAGACCCGCAGTAATGCCGGTCGCTTCTTTGACTTCCATTAGAGCAGCAGCCCAGTCATCCCAGGTCGCGCCATCGCCCGGCATATCGACGCCAGCGTCTTCAAAGAGCGACACGTTCACGAAAGGACCGGTCACGGTAAGCTGGGTCATCCAGCCGTAAATGCCATTGTCCTCGCCACCCGGCTTGCGGAACCATGGGAGAGTAGCGCCATAGGCCGCTTCCCATTCAGAGCCATTCACATATGGGCTCATGTCTAGATAATATTGGTTCAGACCGCCAAGATTGGTCACACGCGCAACGTCTGGCGCAGCATCGGTTTGCAGCTGGTTTTCAAGCTGATCACGGATCACATCATATCCGACAGTCTCTAGCTTTACGGTATGGCCTGTGCTTTCCGTGAATGCAGGAAGCATGCCCGCAATCACGTCACATTCGTTGCCGTCCTGATAACAAAGGAACGAAATCTCATCTGCATAAACGGCGGTCGAGCCGAGCAGAATAGCGGTCGTGAGTGCGACCTTGGATAAAGTTTTGTTCATCTAGTCCTCCCTTGAACTAAGCTGATCTGTTGTTGTCAGTTTGTTTCTACTTCTTCTTTTTTTCTTTTTTGTATCAAGACGTAAAACGGTTCATCTTGCCTTTGAAAAAAGCAAGTGAATCGCCGTCTTCGCTGAGTGCCGCGCGTAGAACGCGACCCACCACGATTTCATGATCTCCTCCATCGTGAATAGCGTGCTGAACACACTCAAATCTCGCAAGGCAGCCGCCCAAAAGCGGGACACCTTCGCCGTTAAACGAGAGGGGTTCTTTGGCAAGTCCGTGCATGTCCTTGGCTATAGACCAGCAGATGTCGGCCTGATCGTGTGCAAGCACGTGGATCGCAAAGTGTTTGGCAGTCTTAAAAAGCGGGAACCGTCGCGACGACTTGTCAGGTGCCCAAAGAACCAGAGGAGGCGTGAGGGACAGGGATGTAAAGCTATTCGCTGTGATACCAACAGGTCCGATGTCAGTCTGGCATGTGACAACCGTCACACCCGTCGCAAAGCGACCAAAGGCATCGCGAAGTGTGCGCGTATTATCAGGCGTTGGCACAAATTCCTTCATTCGGGTCTCGGTCTCTATGATTGTCATGGCACTTCGTTCCCGAGTGCGGCTTCATAGAGTGAGAACCACGTTGGACGGTCAAGTTCCACCTTTAGTGCCAAAGAAATTGCAGAAATTCGCTCAAGGTTGTTCGTGCCCAGCACCGGCAGGATCTTTGCAGGATGGCGAAGGAGGAACGCGATTGCCACGGAGGCGCGGTCTACGCCCTGAGCTTTCGCGATGAGATCGAGGCGCTGACCAAGCAAGCCATTGTCACTTAGGAGTGAGCCACCACCCAAGGGGGACCACGCCATGACGGGGTGCGCGTTCTTTTGGTGGAAGGCTAGGTCGCCGTTGGTAAATGGTGAAATTTCTGCCAGCGAGATTTCGATCTGGTTCGTCACGAGAGGTGTCGACATCGCAGATTGCAAAAGCTCCCAATCCCAAGGGCGGAAGTTCGAAACACCAACTGCACGGACCTTGCCGCTTTTGATGATGCCATCAAGCGCTGCCCCAGTTTCTAGGTGGTCCATCAACGGATCGGGACGGTGGATCAGCAAGAGATCAATCTGTTCAATTCCCATCGCGTTCAGCGAAAGGTCTACCGAACTCTCGATATGCTTGCGAGAAGTGTCGTAATACTTAACTGGAGCATCGGCATAGCGACCGACGGGCGCAACGATATCGCATTTGGTTACGATTTCCATTTGACCGCGTAGTGAAGAGTTGGAGCGAAGAGCAGCGCCAAGCACGTCTTCGGCAACATAGCCGCCGTAGATGTCAGCCTGATCAAAGGTCGTGATGCCTTGCTCGAGGCAGCGTTGGATTTTCGCTTCCACATGTGCGGGTGATGTATTGTTGTCGTCAGCCAAGCGCCACATGCCATACACAAGGCGGCTAAAACTTAGATCGGACGTAAGATCGATGCGCGGCATCATTAGCGGCGTACTCCAATTCCTAGCGGCGTCGCTGGGGTCGAGATCGGAACTCGGCCATAAACCTCTGGCAGCGAACAAGTTTTCATCTGCGGGAGAACGCGGCTACCAAAATGGTTTGCTTCATCCAGATGCGGATACCCCGAAAGAATAAACGCACGCATGCCCATTTTTTGGTAGGCTTCTAGCTTAGAAAGAACCTGATCAGTCGACCCAACGATTGCAGCACCACAGCCAGAACGCGCGCGCCCCACACCCGTCCACAAGTTAGGTTCGATGTAGCCGTTGTCATCAGCAATTTCGCGATTTTTTGCTTGATGACTGACGCCAAGTGATTTGGCATCCAGAGCGCGATTGCGGATCGCATCGCCTTGGTCGGCATCAAGCTTTGAAGCGATGTAGTCCGCGTATTCGCGTGCCTCTGCCTCGGTGTCGCGAACGATGACATGCACTCGTAGGCCATAGTCCAATGTTCTACCATAGCGCTCGGCCACGGAATGTACGGCTTTCATGCGGCTCGCAAGGTCTTCGACCTTTTCGGGCCACATGAGATAAACGTCACAGTGCTGACCACAAAGTTCGAGAGCGTCCGGAGAGTAGCCACCGAAGTAGAGCAGTGGTCCACCAGATTGATATGGGCGAGCGGGATCGGTGGTCAGGCCGCTGAAGTTATAGACTTCGCCCTGATAGTTGATCTGTTCTTGGGTCCACGCCTGCTTTAGGATTTCGACAACCTCACGCGAACGCTGATATCGAAACTGGCTGTCCGCGACTTCACCAGGGAAGTCGGATGAAATGATGTTCACCGTCAGCCTGCCTTCGAGCATGTGATCAAGCGTTGCGATCGTGCGAGCGAGCATGATGGGCTGCATCTCACCGCAGCGCACGGCTGCGAGCATGTTGATCTTGGAGGTGATGGGCGCGCAGCCCGCAACAAAGCTAAGTGTGTCTTGCCCTACTTGATAGGATGAAGGGCAAAGGATGTTCCGAAATCCTAAATTTTCCGCCGTCTTGACGATGGTAGAGCAATGGTTCCATGACGAGCGAAGGGTTCCGTCAGGAACTCCAAGGAACTGATAATCGTCCGAGCACAGGGCTGCAAACCAAGACACTTCTGCCATATCAAGATCGGCCGATGTAACTGGCACTACGGACATTTTGTGTTCCCTTCGTCTTGGCTGTCCAACCGGATACATGGAGGAGAATCCGCTTGACTTTCCTATTCGGTAACAGTGTCTTTGATCTGGATCAATAGTGTATCAATTTTTTGTAGAGCACGATGTACGAAAAGAGTGAAAGCCCGTCCGCCCTGCCGATCTACGTTCAGATAAGCGAAGTGCTTATCCGCGAGATCGCCTCTGGTCGCTTGCCAAATGGAAGCCGCTTGCCTCCTGAACGGGAGCTGGCAAAGCAACATTTCACGACTGTACGGACTCTGCGTAAGGCTTTGGATATACTCGAAGAAAAAGGGCTGATTGATCGGATTCAAGGCTCAGGGAATTATGTGCGCGAAGCCGGAGCGATCAATAGTATCTACTCGATGTTTCGACTTGAATTACGCTCGGGCGGCGGCCTTCCAACTGCGCGTGTTTTGGCCATCGACGAATTGGAAAAGCCGAGCGATTTTCCAGCGTTCGGCACCTCGTCACATGGCACGCGAATTCGCCGTTTGCGGTTTCTCAATCGCGTTCCAATCGCTGTCGAGGAGATCTGGCTTGATCGCGGAGCGGGCCGCATAGATCCCGCCGCACTCTCAGATTCACTCTACCGCTACTACAAATTGCAGCTCGGCTTCTGGATTTCGCATGCCGAGGACACGGTTCGCATCGGAAAAGTTCCAGAATGGGCTCCAAGCGAGTTCGATCAGCCCATAGGCGCAGTCGTTGGCTACATCGAACGACTAAGCCACTCCGAGCAAAAAGGAACGGTTGAATACTCGAGAACATGGTTCGATCCCGAACGGGCGCACTATGTCCAACGGCTTAAATAGGAGGTGCGCATGGCGACCATCAATTATGGAATAATCGGTTGTGGGATGATGGGCCAAGAGCACCTTCGCAACATTGCTCTTCTCCCAGACACGCGAGTGAGTGTTATTTTCGAGCCAGATGCCAATATGCAGAAGGTCGCGGCGCAACTTGCCCCCCAAGCTCGTTTTGCTCAAAGCATCGAGGATTTGCTCGACGAGCCGTTGCTTGATTGTATCCTTATCGCGAGCCCGAATTTTCGTCATGTTGAGCAGCTGAGCGAGATTGCGTCTAAAAGGCCGCTCCCAGTGCTTGTGGAGAAGCCTGTTTTTACGGATCAAACCCAAGTTTCAGCGCTTAATAATTTGATCGAGAGCTTTCCCGCACCGATCTGGGTTGCGATGGAATATCGCTACATGCCACCAATCACGGAATTCCTTCGCTCGGCGGCACTTACGACTGGCGGAATTAAAATGCTGACGATCCGCGAGCATCGCTTTCCGTTCCTTGAAAAGGTTGGCAATTGGAACCGCTTTAATCGGTATGCTGGTGGCACTTTTGTCGAAAAGTGCTGCCATTTTTTCGATCTAATGCGACTTGCCCTCAGGGCAGAACCCGTTCGTGTCATGGCCTCGGGGGGGATAGATGTGAACCATTTAGAGGAGCGATATGATGGCGAAGCGCCGGATATGCTCGACAATGGGTATGTCATCATCGATTTCGACAACGGGGCCCGCGCGATGCTTGAATTATGCATGTTCGCTGAAGGCTCGCGCTATCAGGAAGAAGTGACCGCTGTCGGGCCGAAGGGAAAGATAGAGGCGCTCGTTCCGGGTCCAGGTCGTTTCTGGCCCGAGGACCTAGGGGAGCCGCCTGTAGCGCAAGTGATCGTTAGTCCGCGTTTACCCAAAGGGCCAATGATGCATGAAATTCCGGTTGATACGACGCTACTCGAAGCGGGCGACCACAATGGCTCGACCTTCTACCAACATCAGAAGTTTCTTGAATTGGTTCGCGGAGAACGAGCCGTCCCTGAGGTTTCTGCAATTGACGGTAAGCTTGCAGTGCTGATGGGGATCGCTGCGCAAATCTCTATGAGAGAAAAGCGCGTGGTCGAGATGAGTGAACTGATCAACTAAGCAAAAGGGCCGCTCTCAAGGAGCGGCCCAGTTTGGCAATTTTCTAAGATATTAGCCTTCGTAGGCGGCAAGCTCGATCAAGTAATCAGCGTCTGCGTTCACATAGACGCGATATTCATCCATGTCCGACTTTACGATGAGAGCGCTGTTCGCATCGATAGCGACTTGTTTTTCACCGATGCCGAGGAAGCCACCCACTTCGAGGATCAGCATCTGCTTGCCATCGATCATGATCATATCCGAAACGTCACCAATATCTTCGTCAGCGGTCGAGTAAACATCTGCGCCGATCAGGGCTTCAAGCGAAACAGCGGTCGAGCTTTCAGACGTCCATCCGTCCATTTTACCGCTTAGCATGGTTTCGATCTCGGCAGAGGTTGAAAGGGCAGCAGTTGCAACCGCATCAACGCCTGCTTCTGCCATCGCTTCTGCTTCGGTTGCTGCGTCGCTCATAGTCTCGGCCGAAGCGTCAACGGCTGCATCGACATCGGCGGCAACTGCGCCCGCAGCATCAGAAGCGCCGTCTACGGTTGCATCAACTGCGGCGTCGAGCGAAGCATCGGCATTGACCGATGTGTTATCGGTCGAAGCGCCCACAGCAATGTCAGTGGTGGAGGTCAGGCCAGTCGAAAGCGAGTGGCTGTCTGCATAAGCTGCCGAAGTAAGTGCAAGGGCAGCAACGGACGAGAGCATAATCTTTTTCATAATAATTTCCTTTCGGTATCGTCCGGCGCATCGTGGCCGGTTGCATTCACAATTCGCAGTCCCCCCAAAAAGTTTCCGATTAAATTTTTGTTATTTGAGGGAACTTTTTCCTGTTTAGATGAACGGGGGCACCTCGCTTTCTGGGCGGATCTGTCAAGGCCTATTGGTTTCCCCGATCCTTCCCAAAGGTTGCCGATCTCCTACTTTCGCTGCATTGCGGCAAATTCTCCCTTGAACGATTGCGATAGATAGGGGCATGTTCGGCGCAACTTTATTGCGAGGAAGAATCAATGACCCAGCGTCCGTTCCGTTCGGCTCTTTACATTCCAGGCTCCAAGGACCGCGCTCTCGACAAAGCACGTGGTCTGGCAGTGGACGCGATTCTTTTCGATCTCGAAGATGCGGTGTCGCCCGATGAAAAGGTGAATGCTCGTGCAACGCTCAAGACTGCGCTCGATGAAGGCGGATACGGTCCGCGTTACAAAATCGTTCGTATCAACGGGCTGGATACCGAGTGGGGTCGTGCCGACGCAGAGGCTGTTCGTGCTATGGCTGCTGATGCAATTTTGCTTCCCAAGGTTAACAGTGCCTCGGATATCGACGCATTGGCCGAGATCACGGGCGATCTTCCGATTTGGGCAATGATGGAAACGCCGTTGGGTGTTATCAACGCAGCATCGATTGCGGCGCATCCCAAACTCGAAGGATTTGT
>CAYWUN010000086.1:0-13039 GCA_964461315.1 uncultured Aestuarium sp. | reverse complement strand
GACCCCCGGCGTGACAGGCCGGTACTCTAACCAACTGAGCTACAACCGCGTATCTGCCATTCGGTGAACGACCGAACGTGATGGGCCTTCTATGGTGAGTGGCGGGGGTCGTCAAGCACTTCGGAAGGCAAAAATGCGTGGATCGCAAAATTCCTTTTGTCGGTTGCAGGCGTTTTCCAATAAAACTTGGAAATACGAAGCCTTAGCCATGTCAACGCATCGGGAAATCTGCATAACTTCAACCAAAATCTAGACCGAATTTAACAATGAACGGGTCCTTCACGAGAATCGCAAAAGTGAATTCGTCTACCCAAAGTTAAGCTGGAAAAGATACCACAGAGAAATCAATGCTATGAACGATCTACCCAAGACGTCTGCCCCTGCGGCACGCGCACTCGCATCAGTGGGGATTAACGACCTAGCGACACTCGCAACGTTCACGAAATCACAGATCGCCGCGCTGCACGGGATGGGGCCAAATGCGCTCGGCAAATTGGAAACAGCAATGGACGCGGCAGGGCTGCGATTTCAAGACGAATAACTTAGAGGGGAATGGTGGGTCGTGAGAGGCTCGAACTCCCGACATCTTCGGTGTAAACGAAGCGCTCTACCAACTGAGCTAACGACCCGTTGCGCGGCTGATACAAAGCCCCGCCGCCGCATGCAAGAGGCTTTTGTAGAAAAAGTTTCACGAAGCCAATCTAGAGCTTGAAATGTTGGCCTTTGGTGATGTGAAAAACGGACCCCTGCCCGCCTTCGAGAACTCGCAAGTCATTGAGAGTGAGGCCCAAAACCCTTGTCCGCAAGAATCGCGAAGTCATTCCATGGGTCACGATGACGGTCGGTTTCTTGATCCGCGCAATGACGCCGCCCATGCGGTCCCAGAACGCCTCGAACGAGTCGCCGTTGGGGGCACGGGCATAGAAGTCGATGAAATCCTCATTGGGGTTCGGCGCAGGCCATTTCGCCTCGATCTCGGCCTTATCTAGTCCGACCCAATCCCCGACCGAGATTTCGCGCAAATCTTCGTCAACTTGAGCGACAAGGCCAGTTGCCTCTTCGACATATCGGGCTGTTTCGCGCGCGCGGCCCTTGGGGCTCGACCATAGATCAAAGTCTTTGGGCCCTACCCCACGTTCTTGGAGCAGCTTTGCCATCCGCGCTGCCTGAGCATGCCCCTTGTCCGTCAAAGACGAATCCAAACCACCTTGCATACGCTCTTGGAGGTTCCAAAGCGTCTCGCCGTGTCGAAGAATATAGAGATCAGACAGCAGTTCAGTCATAGCCAAATAAAAAGCGCACCTAAAGCAGGTGCGCAAGGTATTCTGGTGGGTCGTGAGAGGCTCGAACTCCCGACATCTTCGGTGTAAACGAAGCGCTCTACCAACTGAGCTAACGACCCGATGCGCGCCGTTTAACGCTACTCGGCGGCCTCTGCAATAGCTTCTTCGGTATTATCGCTATCTTCTGGGTCGCTCGGGTTCGGAACGCGGATTTTCACAAGGTATGCTGTGCCGTTGCCGACGTCTTTTTCACGATTCACTTTGATCTTGCCGAGCGGCGGCAGGATCAGCTCCTCGCCATTTGCGATTGCTTCGGCAAGAACCGCCAAAGCGGCCTCTACGGCAGGCTTGACATCACGTTTGCGCATCTCAGAGCGCTCGACAACGCGGTCGATGAACTGGGGTTTGCGCGTAATTCCCGTATTCGCATCTGGTGTAGCAGATGCAATGACGACGTCCGGCTCACCCTCCACGAGTTGGAGATCTGGCTTGATCGCTAGGTCGGTCGCTTCTTGAGTCACAGCTTTTGCTGCGGTCTTCGCCTTGGATTTAGTGGCCATAGGTCTGCTCTTTCTGCTGGTGCCATCGGTCTTACGCCGATCTTTGGTTGATTAAGGGTGAGATTACATCAGCCACAAATTTTATCAACATGTAGAATAGATAAGGGCGCGGAATCCACCGCGCCCCCAATATTTAGTCAACCAAGACGTGTGGCCTTAGTGTGCGACTGCACCTGTGCTGCCCTGCTTCGCAGCAAGAGCTGCGGCAGCGGCTGCTTCCTCGGCCTCTTCATCCCATTCAATCGGCTCCGGCTTTCCAACGAGAGCATGAGCGAGAACCTCGGACACATGCTTCACAGGAATAATCTCGAGGCCTTGCTTAACGTTATCGGGGATCTCTGGGAGGTCCTTAACGTTTTCTTCGGGGATTAGGACCGTTTTAATCCCGCCGCGAAGCGCCGCAAGAAGCTTTTCCTTGAGACCACCGATTGCCGTCGCATTGCCGCGCAGCGTCACCTCGCCCGTCATCGCAATGTCTTTGCGCACGGGGATTTGGGTCAGCACCGACACGATGGCCGTCACCATAGCAAGACCAGCCGAAGGTCCATCTTTGGGCGTTGCGCCATCTGGCACGTGCACGTGGATATCCCAATTATCGAACTTGGTCGGCTTGACCCCGAGCTGTGGCGAAATCGAACGAACATAACTCGATGCGGCGTCGATGGATTCTTTCATCACGTCGCCAAGTTTACCTGTCGTTTTCATCCGCCCCTTGCCCGGAAGACGCAGCGCTTCGATGCTCAAAAGTTCACCGCCCACCGAAGTGTAGGCAAGACCTGTGACGACACCGACCTGATCTTCCTTTTCAGCAAGACCATGACGGAAGCGAGGAACACCGAGATAGTCATCGACATTGCTGTCTGACACTTCTACGCGTTCGACCTCTTTCTTGACGATCTTGGTCAGCGCCTTGCGGCAAATCTTGGCAATTTCGCGCTCGAGGTTCCGCACGCCCGCTTCGCGGGTATAGGTACGGATCACCTCGGTCAGCGCGTCATCAGACATTTCGAACTCTTTGGTCTTGAGACCGTGGTTCTTGATCTGCTTGGGCAGAAGGTGCTGTTTGGCGATCTCACGCTTTTCGTCTTCAGTGTAACCCGAAAGCGGGATGATCTCCATCCGGTCGAGAAGCGGACCAGGCATATTGTAGCTGTTCGAGGTGGTCAGGAACATCACGTTCGACAGATCGTATTCCACTTCGAGATAGTGGTCGACGAAAGTCGAGTTCTGTTCAGGATCAAGAACTTCGAGCATTGCAGATGCCGGATCGCCACGGAAGTCCTGTCCCATCTTGTCGATTTCGTCGAGCAGGATGAGAGGGTTCGTGGTCTTGGCCTTTTTCAGCGCCTGAATGATCTTTCCGGGCATCGAGCCGATATAGGTCCGACGGTGACCACGGATCTCGGACTCGTCGCGCACGCCGCCGAGCGAAATACGAATGAATTCGCGTCCGGTGGCTTTGGCAACAGACTTACCAAGCGAGGTCTTACCCACACCCGGAGGGCCAACGAGACACATAATCGGGCCCTTGAGCTTGGCCGAGCGCTGCTGCACAGCGAGATATTCGACGATGCGTTCCTTGACCTTTTCAAGGCCGTAGTGGTCGGCATCAAGGATCGCTTCGGCATTGCCGAGATTCTTTTTGGTGCGCGATTTGACGCCCCACGGGATCGAGAGCATCCAGTCGAGATAGTTGCGCACCACAGTCGCCTCGGCGCTCATCGGGCTCATGGACTTGAGCTTTTTCAGCTCCGCCTCGGCTTTTTCCTTGGCCTCTTTCGAGAGCTTGGTCGCATCAATGCGGGCTTCCAGTTCGGCAATCTCGTTTTGACCGTCCTCACCGTCGCCGAGTTCCTTCTGAATGGCCTTCATTTGCTCATTCAAATAGTACTCGCGCTGGGTGCGCTCCATCTGGCTCTTGACGCGTGTCTTGATCTTTTTCTCGACCTGAAGGACGGACATTTCGCCCTGCATTAGGCCATAGACTTTCTCTAGACGCTCGCTGATCGAAAGCGTTTCAAGAAGCCCCTGCTTTTGATCAACCTCAACGCCAAGATGCCCTGCAACGAGATCGGCAAGCTTGGCAGGGTCAGTCGCCTCCGAAACGGCGGCCATGGCCTCTTCGGGGATGTTTTTCTTGATCTTCGCGTAGCGCTCAAACTCCTCGCCCACCGAGCGGACAAGAGCGGCGACCTCTGTTTCATCACCAAGGAACTCTTCAAGCGGTTCAACCGTGGCCGCAAAGAAGTTTTCGTTATCTTTGATGTCGGTAATGCGAACGCGGCTTTTGCCTTCGACCAGCACCTTCACAGTGCCATCGGGAAGCTTGAGAAGCTGCAAAACGTTGGCGAGAACACCGACCTTGTAGATGTCGTCGCTGGTCGGGTCATCCTGACTTGGGTCAACCTGGCTCGACAATAGAATTTGTTTATCGTCCTGCATCACCTCTTCGAGGGCGCGGACCGATTTCTCTCGACCGACAAAGAGCGGCACGATCATGTGCGGGAACACGACGATATCGCGCAGCGGCAGCACCGGGTAAGACGTGGCGAGAGGTTCTTGCATGCTCGTATCCTTTATTTTGGCAAGACGCCAAGTCCCGACATTCGGCAACCGATGGCGTCTCCGCTAGGACGCTAAACATGGTGCAGTTAGGCACCGAGTTCAAGCGTCATTGCTTGGGAAAGTGTGCCTCTTTGGGATGAAAACAGCAAGGGCTTGAAACTGTAAAATACCCTGTATTCGCCCCCCAATCGCCATATTTCCAAGACATCTTGCGACCATAGACGAAGCACTTCACACAAATGCACAGGCCCCTGTGCAGAGTTACACGAGGTCGTGATGCAGGCAGCAAGACTTGCGAGACAGAAACGCCGCTACATCTTTACGGGACTGGGATGCTTGCTTGCTGGGCTCCTTGGGTTTGGCGTGACATGGCAGGCCTTGGTCTGCGGATTTTCTAGCCTTGCCTGCCTTTCACTCGTTCTGATGCTACAGCCCGCGCTGCGCAACTGGGCAGAAACCCTCACCGCTGGCTTTGTGATTGCGACTGCGTTGCCACTCACCCCTGATGTCGCCCCTTCCGCGGGCTTGGTGACAGGTTGGATCATCCACCAGCTTGCTTATGGGCGGATCGCATCCCGTTTCGGTCTTCAATTTAGAAACTCATCGGAACAGATCGTCGATATTCATGCCTCTGCGATGGAGGTTTGGAACGCGATTATCCCCGGCGAAGGACACCCAGAGGACGTCAAGTCCTGTGCGCTGGTCGACTTTGACAGCGATAAAGATGACCCAGACACCTGTTATCTTCGATTGGAGACTGGTGATACTTTGCTTGAAGAGATGACGCTGACCCATCTAGAGCGCTCACGCTACACGCTTGCACGCTTCATGATGGAGCGCGACACGGACGGCGGGGAACAGACCTTCTACACCCTAGAACTTCGCCGAAATGAGGATGGGACCACGAATACCCGTCTGGCGATGGAGCTTTCTAACGCAAGCCTCGGCAACGCACTTTTGCACTGGTTCGATGACGATCTGACCTTCAGCCTTTTCGACGTGCAAAAAGCCTTTGGCGATGGGGTTGCAAAACGCTTTACATGGGGAATTTCCCCCAATTGACCTCAATCCGTCAACGTACTTCCATTTTGATTGAACGAACGACGGAGAATGAGATGCGCTACACCCTTGGCTTTATCCTTACATTTGCGGCAGCAAACGTCGCTCTGGGTCACGGATCACAGAATATCACCTCGGACACCGTTCAGAGCGAAATCACTGCCTGTCAGTCCGGCTCGGGCCAAGCATGCCAGAACGTTGCAAGTCTTTTGCGTGACAAAAAGCGATCAAGCGAGGTCGGGCTCCCTTATAATCCGGCAAATGCGCTGCAATTTGCGGAACATGGATGCAAGCTCGGGGACATCGGCGCGTGCACAGAAGCCGGCCGCATTTTGACAAATGGTGGCGGCAAGAATTCGGACTTTGGCCTGCGCGATGACGCCAAAGGGATCACGTTCCTAACACCCGCCTGTCGGCAAGGATCACGATCTGCCTGCGAAATGCTGGACGCTATCGGCGCGCGCTGATCAAAGTGGCTCTATGTCGCCTTCTGCGCGCCGCGCATGGAAGTCTGCCTCGAAGTCCGCAAAGCGGCCCTCGGCGATTGCATCGCGCATTCCCTGCATAAGCTCCTGATAGTAATGGAGATTATGCCATGTGAGGAGCATACCCGAGATCATCTCTTGGGCGCGAAACACATGATGGAGATAAGCGCGACTATAATTGCGACAAGCGGGACAGGTGCAGTTCTCATCAAGAGGGCGCGGGTCGTCTTGGTGTCGGGCATTTTTGATATTCACTTGACCGCGGCGGGTCCAAGCCTGACCTGTGCGACCTGATCGCGACGGCAGAACGCAATCCATCATATCGATGCCGCGCTTTACTGCACCAACGATGTCATCGGGCTTGCCGACACCCATCAGATATCGTGGCTTGTTTTTGGGCAGCATATCAGGCGCATATTCCAGAACGCCAAACATCGCCTCCTGTCCTTCGCCAACAGCAAGGCCGCCGACAGCATAGCCGTCAAAACCGATATCAACGAGAGCCTTGGCACTTTCTTCGCGCAGCTCCTGAGTGACACCGCCTTGCTGAATGCCAAATAGCGCATGACCCGGGCGATCGCCGAAAGCATCGCGAGAACGTTGCGCCCAACGCATCGACAGACGCATAGATGCCGCAACCGCCTCATCAGTGGCAGGAAGCGCGGGGCACTCGTCAAAACACATGACGATGTCAGAGCCGAGCAACTTTTGAATTTCCATAGAGCGCTCGGGCGTCAACTCGTGCTTAGAGCCGTCGATATGGCTTTTGAACGTCACGCCTTTTTCAGTAAGCTTGCGCAGATCTGCAAGGCTCATCACCTGAAACCCGCCCGAGTCCGTAAGGATCGGGCCTTCCCAGTTCATAAACTTATGCAAACCACCCAAGCGATCAATGCGCTCTGCCGTGGGACGAAGCATCAAGTGATAGGTGTTTCCAAGAAGGATATCGGCCCCCGTTGCTTTGACGCTCTCGGGCATCATGGCTTTGACCGTTGCAGCCGTGCCAACGGGCATAAAGGCAGGCGTGCGAATATCGCCACGCGGGGTATGGATCACGCCTGTGCGGGCCTTGCCATCAGTGGCCTTCAGATCAAAGCTAAAGCGGTTCATTGGCGTTCTCCTTCGGCATCGCGCACTCAGATACCTAAATCTGCGCAGATGCCAAGAGTAACCTCACGAAAGAATGGCTTCGAGGTCGTCTTTGAGCAGCCGTGCAGCAGTGCGGGTCTCAATCACAAAGGAAGCCATGCGCGCCACACGCAAAAGCGCCTCTTTTTCATCTGGTGAAAGAGGGCCAGCTTTTTCGCTATCCCCTACCCCCAAAGCCCCGATCCTCTTGCCGCGACTTGTCACTTCGCAGATCGTCATGCCTACGACCTGATAGGACTTGCCATATTCCTCGGCGATCTTTGCCATATAGGGACTAGCATCTGGCACATCGAGATAGGGATAACTGCGAAAGATTTCCTTTTGCATCAAAGGCCAACGCTTTCGAGCGAGGTTATACCCGCCGATGACATAATTCATGTCACTCAGCTCAATATAAAGAGACGCCCGACGACTTTCGCGCCCAGTTCGGCAATAGAGTCAAACAGCGGGTTCCGCCTCAGTTCATAGGCCGCAGCAAGCTGCGGATCTTCCATTTGACCAAGGATATGGGAAAGATCAGGAGCCATCTTGAGCCTATGCATTCGCAAGCGCAAAAACGTCAGCAAGCATCAGTTTAAACGCAATTTTCTCGCGTAAAACCTCGCTCGTGATTTCTGCGAGCTTTACCAATTCGTCGCCATTCTCGACCGAAGTTCCAATACGCTCGTTTGTAATCCCTACAATGCTCCCAATTGTCTCATTTTTAAGTTCTAGCGCACAGAAAATGGCGCTCTTTGCAGACGCCTGCGCGCCATTCACGAGATGAGAGTCTGGATAGTGGGCATCCAGATCAACAATTACTTCAATCGGCTTGGCACGCACGCGATCAATTGTTCTAGGAAAGTTAGAAAACTCGCCGCCAAAGGCACCAACGACGTGCAGCTCTTCGGGACCAACGAGGATCACGAGCGCTGCGTCCACGCCGGAAAGTCGAACAAAGGTGCTAGCGACATCGTCAAAGAACTCCGTCCTGCCCAGATCCAGCTCGTGAACGATTTCACTCGGCATTTTTTGCAGGAGTAATTGCTGAATAGAAGTCGTCATTTAAATCCAAATCAGCGCAAAGTCACAAAATCATTCTCGAATTACTTAGAACGCTATTAAATATATAAAATTAAAAAGATTTCAGCTGCCCATTAGAGTTAACACCTACCCCAATGGGTCTTGGATCATAGTTTCCGCACTTGGTTGCTAGCCTGCCCTCTTTACCCCGCTGCGCCAAAACCCTATATGAACACTCAGGAATTAAATGGACCATGCTATGAACGATACAAACGGCACCGTTGAAGGCGCTCCGCTGATCAAACCTTCGAGCACTGAGCACCCGCTTTATGACTCTGTGGTTGAGGCATGCCGTACGGTCTATGACCCCGAAATCCCTGTGAACATTTTCGACTTAGGCCTCGTTTATACTGTTGATATTAACGCAGAAAACGACGTGAAGGTGATCATGACCCTGACCGCTCCGGGCTGTCCTGTTGCTGGCGAAATGCCGGGATGGGTTGCAGATGCTGTCGGTCCGGTTGCCGGCGTCAAATCCATTGACGTTGAACTCACTTGGGAGCCCCAATGGGGCATGGACATGATGTCAGACGAAGCCCGGCTTGAACTCGGCTTTATGTGATCGCCACTTGAGCGGTAAGGCTGCTCACCCTAGATTAGATCTCAAAGGAGATCCAAATGTTCGGCATTCCAGGAAGCTCACCCGTTACCATAACCCCTCGTGCGGCGTCCCAAATCGCCAAGCTCATGGAGCGCGGAGGTCATATAGGCCTTAAGATCGGTGTCAAAAAAGGCGGCTGTGCGGGCATGGAATACACCATGGACTATGTGGACGAGATTGCCGCCCATGATGAGGTGGTCGAGCTCAATGGCGCACGTGTGATCATCGCGCCTATGGCTCAAATGTTTCTCTTCGGCACCGAGATAGACTATGAAACCTCGTTGCTTGAAAGCGGGTTCAAATTCAAGAACCCCAATGTTGTTGACGCTTGCGGATGCGGCGAGTCCATCAAGTTCGACGAAAGCTTGACAGCAAACAAATGAGCATCTCGGACGAACAGATCGAGTTTGCCCTAGACCTGTTCCGCCGTGTTGGCCCTTTGAGCACCCGAAAGATGATGGGTGGTCTTTGTATTTACTCGGGCGGCACGATTTTCGCGATCATCCGGTCTGACGGTGCGATCCTTCTCAAAGGCGCAGGCGATTTTGCGCGTTGGATGACAGCGGAAGGCTGGGCGCATTGGGCCTATGTTCGCGACAACGGTCGCACTGGAACCATGCCATATTGGGAACTTCCCGAAGACCTCCTCGACAACCCTGAGGAGGCAAGTGCGCTCGCAAGTCGCGCCCTAGAGTATCTATGAGCGCTTGAAACCTTTTTGCGTACTGTTAGAGGTAACAGTACGCACCAAGGAGGATTCACATGCGCCGTAAACTCGCTGCTGGTAACTGGAAAATGAACGGAACTGCCGCCGACCTGACAGAGGTCAAGGCTCTTATTGCCGCCTACCCGACCGCTTCGGTCGATCTTCTCCTCTGCCCACCAGCCACGCTCCTCTCGCGTATGAGCGATGTGACTTCGGGGAGCGCCGTTGCGACCGGCGGTCAAGACTGCCACATGAATGGCAAGGGCGCCCATACGGGCGACACATCAGCCGCGATGCTAAAAGATGCAGGCGCATCTCACGTGATCCTTGGCCACTCGGAACGCCGCGCAGATCACGGTGAAACCGATGCAACCGTTTGCGCCAAGAGCGAGGCTGCACTTGCGGGTGGGCTGATCGCTGTGATCTGCATCGGTGAGACCCTTGAGGAGCGTGAAAGCGGCGCAACGCTAGGCGTTGTTGAAACGCAGCTTGGCGGTTCCGTTCCCGCAGGCGCGACCGCGGCCAACACCGTGATTGCCTATGAACCCGTTTGGGCCATCGGCACGGGCAAAATCCCGACACTAGAGCAAATCGCAGAAGTTCACGCCCATATCCGCAGCCTTCTGGTTGCTCGCTTTGGCGACGAAGGCCAAGGAATGCGCGTGCTTTATGGCGGCTCAGTTAAGCCAACCAACGCCGCAGAAATCTTCGCAGTTCAGGACGTTGACGGTGCACTTGTGGGCGGCGCTTCGCTCAAAGCTGCGGACTTTGGTCCGATCATCTCGGCGCTTGAAAACGCCTAAGGCTTGGTGGGGGCGGCGACGCCCCCTTCCATTTAAAGCGTGATCTTTGCTCCTTCGGGGATCGTCCGTGGCGCATCGTTGAGCTTTTCTTTGGCGAAGCCAGCCGCTGCTTTATACTTTGCCATGAAGTCGTTGCGCTCCGCCTCGGGGATCACCTCGTCGATATTTTCAAACGTACCGCCGCAACGCTCATCCACCATATTCAAAAGTCCAAAAGGACCGGCCCCGCGATTGCGGAGGATCAGCTCGGAGACGGGACCGCAGAGTGCCTCATCATATTGTTTGAGCGCAGCTTCGGTCACTCCTTGATCAAGGAAAGCAGTGCCGAGCGTGCGTGCGTCGATTATAGCCTGGCTCGCGCCATTTGAACCCGTTGGATACATCGCATGAGCGGCATCACCCATCAGGACCACAGGGCCGTCTTGCCACGTCGATACGGGGTCACGGTCGATCATCGGGTTCTCATATGCGACATCACCCCCTCGAAGGAGCGCAGGAACGTCGAGCCAGTCATAAGTCCAACCCTCAAAGTGATGAATGAAGTCTTCGATTTTGGCTGGTTTGAACCAACCGGTGCGCTGATCGAGGTCTTTGAAGGTGACTTCTGCAATCCAGTTCACATCGGCAAAACCGTCCGCATCAGGTTGTGAAATCGGATAGATCACCATGCGGTGTTCATGCGTTCCAAGCCCGACAAAGGACGAGCCCGTGCGGATAGGCTTTGCGCGGGTCGTGCCGCGCCACATGACCGCCCCGCCCCAGTGGATTGCGGGTTGATCTGGGTGCATCTGCGCCCGAATATTTGAGTGGATTCCGTCCGCCCCGATGAGAAGTGTCCCTTCTTCTCGCAGCGTCTCACCATTCGGACGCTCGATTAGAGCAACAACTCCATTCTCGGTCTTTTCATACCCCACCACGCGGCAACCGAGGCGCAAAGCCCCCTCGCCAGCGCGCTCGACAAATTTGTCACGTAGCATGAGATGGAAGCGACCCCGGTGCACAGCATATTGCGGCCAGTTATAACCTGCCTCCAATCCGCGCGGCTCGGCATAGATATCATTGCCGTTAAGGCCGACGAGCGCCCATTCCTTTGCCCCGATACCAACGCCGTCCAGGTCTTCCGCAGTGATCCCGAGATCGAAAAGTTCGCGCACTGCATTGGGTTGAATGTTGATACCCACGCCCAACGGCTTGAGCTCTGAGACGCTTTCAAAGACGGTGCAGGGAACGCCAATCTGTTCAAGTGTCAAAGCCAACGCGAGGCCGCCAATACCGCCGCCGGCGATCAGAACATGTGGTTGGGTCATCGCGTCATCCTTCATCTTTACTCCACACGGTTCTTAACACTTGAAGGATTTTGCGCAACCTAGGCCATTGCGTCTGATCTCAAAGGAAAAGGGGCCGCACAGGTGTGCCGCCCCTTCAATCACCAACCATTTAAGGAGGAGGAGGACTAGTTGGTGATAATTTCAGGTCCCATGATCGAGATCGGCAAGGCGGTAGAAATCCACGGCACATAGGTGATCAGGATGAGGAAAACGAAAAGGACGGCAAGGAAAGGAAGCGCTGCACGCACCACCGCCATCATCGGCATCCCCGCGACACCAGAGGTGACGAAGAGGTTCAAGCCAACTGGCGGAGTGATCATACCGATCTCCATGTTCACGACCATGATGATACCAAGGTGGATCGGGTCGATGCCAAGCTCGATCGCAATCGGGAACACAAGCGGTGCCACGATGACGATAAGTCCCGAAGGCTCCATGAACTGACCACCGATCAGGAGGATCACGTTTACAACGACAAGGAACATGATTGGGCCAAAACCAGCGTCGAGCATCGCGCCTGCAATGTGCTGCGGGATTTGCTCGTCGGTAAGCACGTGCTTGAGGATCAGCGCGTTGGCGATGATGAACATTAGCGTGACAGTGAGCTTACCCGCCTCAAAGAGCGTATTGCGGGTGTCACGATGGAAGAATGCCGTGATGATCGCATGGGGCTTGCGCTGAAGAGAGATCGGACCATTTTCGGAGGCAAGCGGTCCCATGTCTCGATAGACAAAGCTCGCAATCAAGAAGGCATATACCGCGGCAACGGCTGCGGCTTCGGTCGGGGTGAATGCACCGCCGCGCCAGTAGATAAAACCTTCTTCACCACCCGAGAAGCTAATCCACGGATGGCCGTAAATGCCGCCCATGATGATCGCGATGAGGAAAAGGCCCCAGCCTGCTTCTCGAAACGAGCTAAAGATTTCACCCCAGCCCAGCCATTCTCCCTTGGGCATATTCTTGATCTTGGCCATCACATAGATCGTGACCATGAGCATAAAGCCCGCAAGGAGACCTGGGATAACACCTGCTAGGAACATTCGGCCAACGGAAACGTCCGTTGCCGAGGCATAGACCACCATCACAATGGACGGCGGGATCAAGATGCCGAGCGTCCCAGCGTTACAGATGACCCCCGCCGCAAATTCCTTGGTATAACCGACTTGGCGCATCGCAGCGATCACAATCGAACCGATGGCAACCACGGTAGCAGGCGAAGAGCCAGAGAGCGCTGCAAAGAGCATACAGGCGAACACACCAGCAATCGCCAGACCGCCCTGAAGGTGACCCACGCAAGCAATCGCAAATCGAATGATCCGCTTCGCAACGCCGCCCGTCGACATAAACGACGAGGCCAGCACAAAGAACGGGATAGCAAGGAGAGTATAGTGCCCCGCCATCGCTTGGTACATCGACTGCGCAACAGAGGCGAGCGAGG
>CAYWUN010000085.1:0-13100 GCA_964461315.1 uncultured Aestuarium sp. | reverse complement strand
GTATGTCGCTGACCCAGCAGTCCTACTTCATGCTCGCCACCATGGTGATCGCGGTGCCTACGGGCGTTAAGATCTTCTCGTGGATTGCGACCATGTGGGGTGGTTCGGTCGAGTTCAAATCTCCGATGGTTTGGGCATTCGGCTTCCTCTTCCTCTTCACCGTAGGTGGCGTAACCGGTATCGTTTTGTCGCAGGCTGGTGTGGACCGCGCTTACCATGACACTTACTACGTGATCGCTCACTTCCACTATGTGATGTCGCTCGGTGCTGTCTTCGCGATCTTCGCTGGTATCTACTTCTACCTGCCGAAAATGTCGGGCCGCGCTGCTCCTGAGTGGGCTGCAAAGCTTCACTTCTGGATGATGTTCATCGGTGCAAACCTGACCTTCTTCCCGCAGCACTTCCTTGGTCGTCAGGGCATGCCGCGCCGTTATATCGACTATCCGGAAGCTTTCGCTCACTGGAACTACATTTCGTCGATCGGTGCGTTCATCGCTTTCGCTTCCTTCGTGTTCTTCATCTTCGTTCTCGCATACACCCTGCTTGCAGGCCGCCGCGTGACCGAGCCGAACCCGTGGAACGAGTTTGCTGACACCCTCGAGTGGACCCTGCCCTCGCCGCCGCCGGAGCATACCTTCGAGCAGCTGCCGAAGCAGTCCGACTGGGACAAAGGCCACGCCCACTAAGGGAAGCCTTAAAAGAAATCAGGAAAAGCCTCGCTCTTTGCGGGGCTTTTTCTTTTAGAGCTGATAGATTGCCGGCAAAAGACGAGGCCAAAGCATGTATCCAGCTCTTATCCCCGAACTCGGTATTAGCGATCTTCAGACGTCACTGCACTTTTATTGCGAGGTGATCGGCTTCGAGATTGACTATCAACGCCACGAAGAAGGCTTTGCCATGATCAAACTGGGCGGGGCTTACCTCATGCTAGACCAGAACGGTCTTGGTCGAACAATTGGCGTTCAGGATAGACCGATCGGCCATCCGCTTGGGTTCAATATCCAGTTCGAAGTTCCTTCCCTCAATCCGATCATCGCACGCCTTGAAGAACGCGGTACTGACTGGATTCTGCCGCCCGAACAAAAATGGTATCGGCGACTCCAAGAAGAGGTCGGGAATTATCAATGCGCCTTCTCAGATCCAGACGGGTATGTGCTCAGGCCATTCGAACCATTGGGCACAAGATCTGCGACATAGGCGAGACTTGCAGAGGCGACTTGCCCGACTATGTTCTCTCCAAGTCACAAAGAAACACGGTCGAGAATGCCTTACGAATGGCTTGAAACGCAAAGTAAAGACGGAGAATGGGCGAAAGAGCTCCACCTTTGGCCTTATCGCTCCCTGCCCAAAAGGGGTTTTGTCTGGTTCGTGGGTGGAACGATCATCACGATTTCAGTGCCGCTACTTGCTGTGATCGGAACCGCAGTCCTTTGGGGACTCCTGCCCTTCCTTGCCCTAACAATTTGGGCGCTGTGGACCGCGCTCAATCGGAGCTATCGTGACGGCGAAATCCTCGAAGAGCTTGTGATCCAAAGCGAGACCGTAAATCTCACCCGTCATGACCCGAATGGCAATAAACGCGACTGGGAGGCCAACCCATATTGGGTCAGGGTCGAAATGCACCCCAAAGGCGGCCCCGTAGAGAATTACCTGACCCTGAATGGCGGTGCTCGTGTCGTCGAGATCGGCGCATTCCTTACGCCGCCCGAGCGCCAGCAGCTCTATGGCGAACTGATCGACGCAATCAAATCCGCATGAAAAAAGGCCGCCAGAGTGAGGCGGCCCTGTTTCTTGCTCGTTTGGTCTTTAGCCTAGCTTGGCTTTGACCATCGGGCCCACTGCACCAAAGTCCATTTGGCCAGTGTATTTGTCTTTGAGAGCCCCCATCACTTTACCCATGTCCCGAATAGATTCGGCACCGGTCGAAGAAATAGCCTCGTCGATGGCTGCTGCGGTTTCCTCGGCATCAAGTTGACGCGGAAGGAAATCCTCGATCACGCGAATTTCGGCGAGTTCTTTTTCAGCAAGCTCGAGTCGTCCGCCTTCTTCATATTGGCGGGCACTTTCCTGACGCTGCTTGACCATCTTTCCAAGGATGGCGAGAACAACATCGTCCCCGATCTCGTTTTCATCGCCATCACCACGGGCCGAGATTTCACGGTCCTTGATAGCGGCATTGATCAAACGAAGGGTCGAAAGGCGGTCAGCATCCTTAGCCTTCATTGCCTCTTTGAGGCTGGCGCTGATGCGGCTGCGCATATCCATATATCTGTCCTTGTTGGGAGCGATAACACGAGGCACCTCATACCCCGAAGCACTGCCCCTTTCAACCATTCGCGGCGTAGCGTCACTTTGCGTCAAACTTGCCTTGACCGCGCCTTGTCTCGCCCTTAGTTACGCGGCTGTTTAACCACTTGGGAGTCGTTGCCATGCCGAACAGCATTCAGGAGAAACCGACCGCTTGTATCGCACTTGCGGATGGAACGCTTTTCTACGGCAAAGGCTTTGGCGCGACGGGCCAAACCGAAGCTGAGCTTTGCTTCAACACAGCAATGACTGGTTATCAGGAAATCATGACTGACCCCTCTTATGCAGGTCAGGTGGTAACATTTACCTTCCCGCACATCGGCAACACTGGCGTCACCCCTGAGGATGACGAGACAGGTGATCCGGTTGCAGCGGGCATGGTGGTCAAGTGGGACCCAACCGAGCCGTCCAACTGGCGCTCGACCGAAGAGCTTACCACATGGCTTGCCAAGCGTGGCCGCATCGGCGCAGGCGGCATCGACACCCGCCGCCTCACCCGCGCTATCCGTCAGCAAGGCGCACCCCACGTTGCAATCGCGCACGATCCCGAAGGCAACTTTGACGTTGAACAACTCGTCGCTGCGGCTCGCGGCTTCAAAGGTCTCGTAGGTCTGGACCTTGCCAAAGACGTGACTTGTGCTCAGTCCTATAAGTGGGATGAAAAGCGTTGGGCATGGCCCGAAGGTTATAGCCCGATTGAGAACCCGAAATACAAGGTTGTTGCCGTCGATTTCGGCGCAAAACGCAACATTCTTCGCTGCCTTGCTTCTGCTGGCTGTGATGTAACCGTGCTTCCTGCGACCGCAACGGTCGACGAAGTGCTTGCGCATAATCCCGATGGCGTCTTTCTCTCGAACGGCCCTGGCGATCCGGCAGCAACCGGAGAATACGCGGTGCCGATGATCAAAGGTGTTCTCGATAAGACCGACCTTCCCGTCTTTGGTATCTGCCTCGGACACCAGATGCTAGCTCTCGCGCTTGGTGCAAAGACCATTAAGATGAACCACGGGCACCACGGTGCAAACCACCCCGTTAAGGACAAGGAAACCGGCAAGGTCGAGATCACTTCGATGAACCACGGCTTTACCGTGGACAGCCAGACTCTTCCCGAAGGCGTCATGGAAACCCACGTGTCTCTCTTTGACGGCTCAAACTGCGGCATCCGCATGACCGACCGCCCTGTCTTCTCGGTTCAGTATCACCCTGAAGCATCGCCCGGACCAATGGATAGCTTCTATCTCTTCGAGCGCTTCGCAGAGGCAATGGCCGCTCGCCAAGCGTAAGCCTAAGAACAAACGAATTCATAAGGGCAAAGATTTTCACGATCTTTGCCCTATTTTGTTCGCAATCACGAAACAAAGAGGTCCTATAAAGATATAGGGCTCTCAATGCGTTTTGTTCTCGGCATTCTCTTTGGAATCTTCACTTTAGGAGCCGTTGCATTCGGTGCGGCGGTCCTTCCCAAAGCCATTTCGATCACCAATCGATATTTGTTTCACTTCTTTAGTGACTTCGACCAAATCGTTCTGGGTTCGGGCAAGCCTCTCATGCGCGTTGCCAGCAATGAACCCAAAGGATCGGCCAGTGATTTTCTTTGGATCAAAGGCGGGACGCAATCCGCAAGCGGTCCGATTGCTGCAACTGAAAGCGGTCAGCCCATCTTTATCGATGCGATTTTGCAAAAGGACAGCAAGGCGCCCAAGAACTGGAGCCTCACGGCAGGTGCCGCAATCGAGGCGGTCGGGGACTGTCGCCCCGTGCATCCCCAAGAAGGTACGCGCGTCGCCCATGCCTATGCAGGGCTCTCGACCAAGGACGACGCGCTTTACATCCTCAGCGCCGCTCAATTCGCAGCACGCATGAACCGCTATGCTGATGGTTTTAAGAGAAATGGCGACGGTGTTGTGGGACGCCCCGAAAAGGTCCAGCTGGTTGATCTCATTGTGACCGACTCGTCGCAGCCGCTCCATCTCGTGCTTTCGGGTTCAAATACTGAAATCCTCTGGGTGCTTCACGCGGCTGAAGGTGTCGACATCCGCGGGGTCACTCTTCTCAATGGACGTGCGCAGGCGCTCGCGGGCTTCTCCGATGATATTGTGGCTCAGAGTATAGACGAGGCGGAATTCAAGAGTTGTGGAATTGATCCCACCTACCCTGCTTTCGAAGGCCTTAACCCAATGGAGACCCGTTTCAACCTCGATGAAGAGGACGAAGACGATTGGGACCTTCCAAAGCCTATTGATCCACGCGCCGAGCCGACAAAAGACGACAAGATCGCGGCCTATGATCGCTGGTTCCGCCGTGCCTTTGGCATAAGAGCATTTGAAACCCGCACGGGTTACTACGAGGGAACCGCAGTTCTGATCGGACCATCTGAGGGCGTGGCACCAGTCATGGCGACATCGCTGAGCGGAATTAACCTGCGCGTCCCAGAAGGCACCCGCGTCTATGGCCGCGGATACGCCCGCTATGAAGATGTCCTTGAGGCCGAAATTAACACTGAATTTGAAAACCTCGTCGGAGTTCCGCTTTCGACCTATTATGCCAACGCAGGTGCCTCAAAATGAGATATTTTTGGATCATTTTTAACCTCATCGTCACTGCCATTTTCATCGCTACTCTTACCGAAACGATAAAGAGCCAAACTGAGAGCTTTGACCGGAAGGCAGAGTTCGATAACCGCGCAGTAGTGACCCCAGTCCGCCCAGAAACGGATACGTTTAAAACAATGCAAACACCTCGTTCAGAGGAAGAAATTGCGGCAATTGAGGAAGAGCTCACAACCGCCGCCGAGACTGCTGCCGCACTCAAAAGCGTCAAAATTTTCAATGAATGGGGCAAGGAGCTCGACGAAGACGAGGCCGCGATCTATTTGCTCCCCGAAACCGAACCTTATTACCCGAACTTTCGCGTCCGCGAACCCATTCGTCCAGCGAGCCTGTTGCGCACAGGTGAAGCATTCCCAAACGATGATCTCTTAGAGCTTTTCTTAGAGTTTCGAACACGGCCAATAGCAGAAACGCGTTGCGATCTCCTTCCCGCTGATCTTGCAACGAGGTGCGCATATGAACGGCACCAACCGCGTTATCGAGAGCGTGAGAAAGACCTCTCCAACTTGTCGATCACGACGGACATGAAGATGATCAATGCCAATCCTGATCCGCTTCCCGAAGGGGATATGCTTCTGGTGATTGAGGGCAAAGCCACGCTCGAGAGCGCGCCCTTTCTTTGGAACGAATTCACGGATTTCGCAGCCCACATAAGAGCATTGCTTTCGCGCCATAACGAGGTTTGCGCGATCGTGCGCGAGGCAAATGGGAATTGCCGCGTTGTCGGAATTGAGGTCGGGTTTAAAACGGACGACCGTCATGCTGACAGCTCAGTCCTTTGGCTCAACGCAAGTTCGTCCATTTATGCAGACGTAAGGTACGCCTATTTCCAGCCTGTGGAACTCAGCAATTAACTTCGCCTTAACCCTGCTCCCCTAAAGTGGCCCCTAGTTTTCGGAGGTCGGAAATTGGGGGCAAAACCGCGTTATAGTAGTATACGCTTCACGCCACGGCTCGCTCGGAGTGAGATTGGCCGCCAGTTGGTTGCGCGCGGTTTAGCCTCGGACGCGAGAGTGGCCGAGATAGAGCTGTCTCTTCGACGCCATCAGATTGGGATTATCGATGGTCTAAGAAAGGCACTCAGGCTCTGTTCCCATGACTTTGCGGCAATTCAAGCGGATTTGAACAGCACAGGCGTCATTGACCCCATACTGCATCCCCCTGATCCACGACTTGTTTCACAATATGGCGCCATCGCGGCCCTACAACGGAGCGTTTTGCCTTGGCGTCGCATGGGCAAAGGTATCATCGTTCTCACAAGCTGCCCTGAAAAGATCGACCAGCACCTCCCATCGCTACGAGAGCATTTCGGAGAAATCCGTGTCGCCGTTTGCACGCAGGACGATTTAGAAGAAGCACTCGCAAAAGCCTCAGCGCCCAAATTGGTTGAGACGGCAGAAACCTTAACGCCCGAAGAGGTTAGCGTAAGACCTTGGGCAGACTGCGCGACGGCAAACGGGATGGCAATGCTTTTTGCGCTCTCCCTAACCGCCTATTTCGCAGGAACAGCACTCGTATATTTCCTCTATGCTCTAGCCCTAGTGAGCTTCTTGGCAATCCAATTGCTTCGACTCATCGCAGGAGTAATGGCTCTGCGCCAAGTACCCCCAGTACAATCCAACATAAATATTCACCGCTTTCCGGTCGTTTCGATCCTTGTTCCGCTCTACCGCGAGCGCGAGATTGCGTCTGCACTGCTCAATAGGCTGGGTAAACTTGACTACCCTGTGGAGCTTTTGGACGTCTGCCTATTACTCGAAGACAACGACACGCCGACAGTCGAAGCACTACGCACCGCAAATATCCCGAGGTGGATGCGCCAGATCACGGTTCCAAAAGGCACACTTCGGACCAAACCGCGCGCATTAAACTACGGCCTCAAATTCACTAAGGGATCTATCATCGGGGTCTATGACGCAGAAGACGCGCCCGAAGCGGACCAAATCCGGAAGGTTGTCCAAGCTTTTGCCACGTCGAGCGAAAAGGTCGCCTGCCTTCAAGGTGTTCTCGATTTTTACAACGCGGAGCAAAACTTTCTCTCGCGCCAGTTCGCTGTCGAATACGCCACATGGTTTAGGATGGTCCTGCCCGGCCTCGAACGCCTTGGGCTCGTACTTCCGCTTGGGGGGACCACTCTGTTTTTTCGCCGCAATGCACTGGAAGAAATGGGCGGGTGGGATGCCCATAATGTCACCGAGGATGCGGATCTTGGAATTCGACTTGCGCGGCACGGATACAGGACGAAACTCATTCCAACTGTGACATGGGAAGAGGCAAATTGCCGAACTCTTCCTTGGATCAAACAAAGGTCACGCTGGCTCAAGGGCTATGCCATGACCTATGGCGCCCACATGCGAAGTCCGCGAAAGCTATGGCGCGACCTTGGAGCAAAAAAGTTCATAGGAGTCCAAGTGTTATTCTTCGGGACAATCTGCCAATTCACGTTGGCCCCACTCATGTGGAGCTTTTGGGCAATGGCGTTGGGGTTCGACCATCCTCTCGACCCGATCATGCCCACTTGGGGAGTTTGGGCGGTTGGCACCTTTTTCCTCGCCTTTGAGGTCGCCAACATTACTCTAACCGCGATCACCTTGGCGCGTTCGGGAAAGCGTGCGTTGATCCCCTGGGCGCCACTTGGATTGCTTTACTTTCCGCTAGCGACCGCAGCGATGTACAAAGCCCTTTGGGAAGTCTTTTTTCTTCCCTTCTACTGGGACAAGACGGAACACGGGATATTCAAGGCAACCTAACCCTTGCGCTCGACTTCCGATGCATCGAGGCGAAGACGAGTGACGAACGCCTTGGAGATATGTTCACGAAGCGCCTTGTCGGCAGCATCCCCATCACCTGCCTCGATCGCATCGACTATCGCCGCGTGTTCGGCCAAAGCGACCTCACCGCGACCCTCGGCCGCAAGAGACGTTGTCGCCAGAAGGGCCATTGAGCGATGGACCAGATCGAGCTGTTGCACGAGAAAGCGGTTGTGCGAAGCAAGATGGATTTGTTTGTGGAAACGCTTGTTCGCGCGGCTCATCGCGGATGGGTCCCCCAAAAGCGATTGATCTGCCTCAAGCATTTCGCGCAGCACTCGGATTTCCTCGGGCGTCGCATGACGCGCGGCTAGGCGTGCCGCAAGTCCCTCAAGCTCGCCTCTCACGACGTAAAGCTCTGCCATCTGGGTATGATCGAGCGAAGCCACGATCAACGAGCGACCATCACGCGTCAAAAGCGATTGCGTCTCAAGGCGCTGAAGCGCTTCGCGGATTGGTGTGCGCGACACCCCGAAGCGCTCCGCCAGATCGCTTTCGACCAATCTGTCTCCCGGTTTGTACAAATGGCTGTCGATTGCCTCGAGAATGAGCGCATAAGCGTCTCTTTGGGGGGACTTTTGGTCGTTCATTGTTTTATCCGGTATCAATTCCCGCAAAGACTAACCCTTTGCGTACAATTGTTTCAAGCTGTTCATATTGCGAGCAATGTTCCAAGAGCGTAGGTGTTGCCTCATGGTTGCTGCATCTTTCTCCCACGTGAAAGTCTGGGTCTTTGACCTCGACAACACGCTCTACGATCCGTCTGTCCGCCTCTTCGATCAGATCGAAGTGCGAATGACAAACTATGTCTCGAACCTCCTGAACGTCTCAAAGGAAGAAGCGGATCATCTTCGCGGCCACTATTGGAAGCAATATGGAACAACGCTCGCGGGTCTTATGCGGGAACATGACATCGAGCCGATTGCGTATCTCGAAGATGTTCATGACATCGACTTTTCGGTGCTCAGCCCAGACCCGATCTTGGCCGATCGGATTGCGCGCTTGCCTGGGCGCAAGATTGTCTACACCAACGGAAGTATGCCCTATGCACTGAACGTTCTTAAGGCACGTGGCCTTCGAGACGTCTTTGGCGCAGTTTACGGCGTCGAGCACGCAGGTTTCCGTCCAAAGCCCGAACAGGCTGCATACGAGGCCGTCTTTGCGCTTGATGGAGTTGCCCCAGAGGAAGGTGCAATGTTCGAGGACGACATCCGAAACCTAATGGCACCACATGCTATGGGAATGCGCACCGTTCTTGTCGGACCTGACTTTCCGTATGAAGCAGATCACATTCATCACCACACAAACGATTTGGCAGATTTTCTGTCGCACCTCGGGTAAGGCCTCTTTCCGACAGGTATCCTGAGGTCTAAGTCTAGCGTTATGGATAGACTCGAAACAGATATCGTAATCGCTGGCGGCGGCGTCGCTGGGCTCTCGTGTGCAGCTGCTTTTGGCAGCGCGGGCTTCAATGTGATCTGTGTCGACCCCGCGCCTCCCGTGACTGACAAAGGTGCAGAAGGCGCTGACCACCGCACGACCGCATTTTTCCAAGGTTCGCAGCGTTTCCTTGATGATGCTGGGATCTGGCCACGGCTCGCGTCACATGCTGCTGCGCTTCAGGTCATGCGGATCGTAGATGCGGGGGGCGAAATCGCCGAACCGCGCGTGGTCAAAGATTTTGATGCAGCCGATATCTCCGATCTGCCTTTTGGTTGGAACCTTCCCAATTGGCTTTTGCGCCGTGAGATGGTTGCACGGCTCGCTGAACTGCCAAATGTCGATTTTCGCGCCGGAACAGGATTTGCGCGCATGGTCACCCGCACCGGCGAGGCACTTGCTACATTGACCGATGGAACAGCGATCAGGGCGAAACTGGTTATTGGCGCGGACGGACGCAACTCTGCCGTTCGTCAGGCGGTCGGCATTGATGCCAAGACCACACGCTATGGCCAAAAGGCTGTTGTGTTTGCAGTCACTCACCCAAACCCGCACGACAATGTTTCTACTGAAGTTCATCGTTCAGGTGGGCCGTTCACTCTAGTGCCGCTCCCCGATCATGAAGGGTTCCACTGCTCTGCGGTCGTATGGATGGAACATGGCCCCGAAACGCTGCGCCTTGCCGCGCTCAGTGAAGCTGATTTCAACGCAGAAGCAACCGAGCGCTCAGCAGGGGTCTATGGCCCACTAACCTTGGTTGGCGCGCGTCAGGTATGGCCGATCATCAGCCAAGTTGCGGACCGCCTTACCGCAGAGCGCACCGCGCTTGTGGCGGAAGCGGCCCATGTCGTGCCGCCCATTGGCGCTCAGGGACTGAATATGTCGGTCGGCGATATGTCTTACTTGCTCGAACTTGCAAAAACCCGCCCCGAGGGCCTTGGCGATGCTCAAATGCTTGCCGATTACGAACGCCGCCGTCATCCCGAGATAGTGCTTCGTGTACGCGGCGTCGATGCTCTTAACCGTGCCTCGATTGCAGGCAGCCAATTCCTTCGCGATGCACGAGCAAAGGGACTCGAAACTCTTTATGGTTTCGACCCCCTTCGCAAAACACTCATGCAATTGGGTCTTGGCGCGCGCTAGTCATAGAACCTGATCTACGATGCCTTTAAGGCGCGCCAAGGTCGCAGGCACATCGTAGAGCTTATCAAGGCCAAAAAGACCAAGACGGAAAGTGCGGAAGTCTGAAGGCTCATCGCACTGAAGAGGGACACCTGCCGCAATCTGCATCCCAAGAGTGGCGAATTTCTTGCCGTTCTGAATGTCTGGGTCGTCCGTGTAGCTCACCACAACGCCCGGTGCGCCAAAGCCATCAGCGGCCACCGATTTGACGCCCTTGTCTTTCAGCATGGAGCGCACGCCATTGCCCAATGCCCACTGCGCTTCGCGAAGCTTTTCAAAACCGTATTCACGCGTTTCCTGCATCGTATCGCGGAAGGCACGAAGGCTATCAGTCGGCATCGTCGCGTGATAGGCGTGGCCCCCATTTTCATAAGCTTCCATGATCGAAGCCCATTTCTTGAGATCAATCGCGAAGGAATTCGAGGTCGTCTTATCCAGACGTTTCTTGGCGCGCTCGGACATCATAACAAGTCCCGCAGAAGGTGTCGAAGACCAGCCCTTTTGCGGTGCTGAAATAAGCACATCGACGCCAGTCGACTTCATGTCCACCCAAGCACATCCAGAGGCGATACAGTCGAGAACCAGTAATGCGCCAACGTCATGAGCGGCAGCAGCAAGCGCTGTGATGTAATCGTCAGGCAGGATGATCCCCGCGCTCGTCTCAACGTGCGGGGCAAAGACTACATCTGGTTTTGCTTCGCGGATTGCAGCCGTCACCTCGGCAATCGGCGAAGGCGCGAAGGGCGCGCGCGTGTCGTTGCCGGTCTGACGCGCTTTGAAGACTGTGGTTTGACTGGTGAAATTTCCCGCGTCGAAAATCTGGGTCCAACGATAAGAGAACCAACCGTTCCGAACGATTAACGCATGGGCATCACTGCCGAACTGGCGTGCAACGGCTTCCATCCCATAGGTGCCACCACCGGGAACGACAGCAACGTGTTCAGCGCGATAAACTTCTTTGAGCATCGAAGAAATTTCGCGCATTACGCCTTGGAAGGCCGAAGACATATGATTGAGTGAGCGGTCAGTGAAAACCACCGAGAATTCCATCAGACCATCTGGGTCAACGGGCGAATGTGTCATGAGAGCCTCCTGTTTGAGCAAAAGGTAGTGGAGCACCAAGTCCAATTACAAGGGGCCAGGACGTCGCTCCTCGCTCAAGAGTACGTTTGCTTCAACATGTCCCACCCCGGGGAGGGTCATAATTCGCCGCCGAAGGACCCGCTCAAAGTCAGCAATATCCGCAGCAACCACCCTCAAACGGTAGTCATAAAGCCCAAGAACGTGCTCGACCGTCTGAACCTCACGGATCGCGGAAACGGCGCGTTCAAAATCTTCAAGGCTCGCCCTTCCTTTAGCTGCGAGCTTGATGCCAAGAAACACTGTAACTCCAAATCCCAACGCCTCGTTGTTCAGAACCATGCGGCGTGAGGCAATCGCTCCTTCATCTTGAAGTCGTTTGATACGTCGCCACGTCGCGGGTTGGCTCAGATCCAAACGCCGCGCCAAGTGGCTCGCCGTTTGCGAAGAGTCTTGAGCCAATGCTCGGAGTATTTTGCGGTCGATCTCATCAAGCTCGATCATATCGGTAGCACCTCTTCACGTTTTACGGTTGCCACCGTCATAAGCGCTTCGATGTCGGCAATATGTGGCAGCGGGAGCACCTTGTTGCGCCAGATATCTTGCCAATGTGCGAGGTCACGGGCCACGATATGCAGGCGTACATCTACACGACCCAGAAACGTCTGAATTTCGATGACTTCAGAGACAAGTCGCGCGGCCTCTAGAAAATCATCGAAAGCACGCGGGGCCGCTTTATCAAGCGTGATACGCAATGATACGGCGACCTCGGATCCCAGTGCTTTCCAGTCGATAACGGCTTCTTGGCCTAAAATGATGCCGTCTGCCCGCAGTTTATCGAGCCGCCGCGTGGCACGCCCTGTGGTCAGCGCACAGCGCTCGGCAAGCTCCGGCAAAGTGAGCGAAGGTTCAGTCTGCAATAGGCGGATAATGCGGCGGTCGGTATCATCAAGAATAAAATTATCGTTATCGGAAAATTCCGCGCATAACAACTTCACAATGGACGTAAAATTTGTTCCTTTTCTTATCGCCTTCCTTCGAGAGATATGAAAATGTGCGCCTCAATCGAAACACGAGACAAGGAGCGCCAAAATGCGCGTTTATTACGATCGCGATTGCGATGTGAACCTGATCAAGGACAAAAAAGTTGCAATCCTCGGCTACGGCTCGCAGGGCCACGCTCACGCACTGAACCTGCGCGACTCCGGCGCTAAGAACGTCGTCATCGCTCTTCGCGAAGGCTCGCCTTCGGCCAAGAAGTGTGAAGCAGAAGGCCTGTCGGTCATGGGCATCGCAGAAGCAGCTGCTTGGTGCGACGTCATCATGTTCACCATGCCCGACGAACTGCAGGCTGAAACCTACAAGAAGTACGTCAAGGACAACATCAAGCCTGGTTCGGCTATTGCTTTCGCACACGGCCTGAACATCCACTTCGGCCTGATCGAAGCTCCGGCTGGCGTTGACGTGATCATGATGGCTCCTAAGGGTCCGGGCCACACCGTTCGCGGCGAATACGTTAAGGGCGGCGGCGTTCCCTGCCTCGTTGCAGTTCACCAGGATGCAACTGGTAAGGCTCTCGAAGTAGGTCTCTCCTACTGCTCGGCTATCGGTGGCGGCCGTTCGGGCATCATCGAAACCAACTTCCGTGAAGAGTGCGAAACCGACCTCTTCG
>CAYWUN010000084.1:0-13138 GCA_964461315.1 uncultured Aestuarium sp. | reverse complement strand
CTGGTCCTCCGTTTCCTAAATATAGCGGTGGACCGGTTCAGTGGGGGAGGCTCAGATCGTTACGGAATTATTGAACCCAGCCGCGTTGGCGGCGATGTTTCGGAGGACTAACGAATGTGTCTTGGGATCCCGGGCCAAATTGTGGCTCTCACCGATCGTGATCGCATGATGGCGATGGCCGAAGTGTCGGGCGTGCGCCGCGAAGTTAACATCGCCCCAATCGTTACGGGGGACATGCAAGATGTCGTCGGTAAATGGGCTCTTATTCACGTCGGTTTTGCCATGAGCGAGATTGACGAAGAAGAGGCCGCTAAAACCCTCGAAGCCCTCCGCGGCTTGGGAGAGGCACAAGAAACGCTCGAGGCTATGGCCGCAGGTGATGCAGCATTGGAGGGGCGAGCATGAAATACGCTGAGGAATTCCGAGATCCAAAAGCCGCCAAAGCGCTGTTGCACGAGATCGCAACGCTCGTTGATGAAATTGGGGCAACGAAAGAAAAGCCCGTTCATATCATGGAGATTTGTGGCGGCCATACGCACGCGATTTTCCGCTATGGCCTTGATAAACTGACCCCCGATGGGATCGAGTTTATCCATGGTCCGGGTTGTCCGGTCTGTGTTCTTCCAATGAGCCGCGTGGATGAATGCGTTGCATTGGCCGAGCGTCCGGAGGTGATTTTCACGACCTTCGGTGACGCGATGCGCGTTCCGGGTCGCCGCAAGTCGCTCCTTCAAGCCAAGGCTGATGGCGCGGATATCCGCATGGTTTACTCGCCGCTTGATGCGCTCGAACTCGCTCGTCGCAATCCAGAACGTGAAGTGGTTTTCTTTGGGCTTGGATTTGAAACCACGACCCCTTCGACCGCGCTTTCGATCCAGCAAGCTGCCCGCGAAGACCTCACTAACTTTAGCGTTTTTTGCAACCACATCACCGTGCCACCACCGATCAAGGCGCTCCTTGATGACCCACAAATGATCCTCGACGGATTTGTAGGGCCGGGTCACGTCTCTATGGTGATCGGTGTCCATCCCTATGATTTCATCGCTCAGGACTATGGCAAGCCTATCGTCGTTGCTGGTTTCGAGCCGCTCGACCTGTTGCAGTCGGTTGTGATGGTGCTCAAGCAAATTCGCGATGGACGCGCTGAGGTTGAGAACCAATATTCTCGGATCGTGCCCGAGCATGGCAATCCAGTCTCGCTTGCTGCCATCGAAGATGTCTACGAGCGCCGCCCGAGCTTTGAATGGCGCGGGCTTGGCGAAATCGAAGAAAGCGGCCTGCGTATTCGCGAGAAATACGCCGCATTCGACGCTGAAGCCAAGTTCGAGATTGGTTACGGTGCTGGTTCTCGTGAAACCGCCGAAGCCGAAGGCTGTGAATGCGGTGCCGTAATGACGGGCCGTCTCAAGCCGGTTCAATGTCCGCAATTCGGTCGTGGCTGCACACCTGAAATGCCACTCGGCGCGCTCATGGTAAGCTCTGAAGGCGCATGTGCGGCTTATTACCAATATGGAGGCGCGCGCGCCGTGGAGCCTGCCGAATGAATATGATGAACCGAATGAAGCAAGACCGCGTAACGCTCGCCCATGGTGGCGGAGGCAAAGCGATGCGCGACTTGATCGAAGATGTTTTCACCTCGGTGTTTCAACCCGAAAGCATGGAAGATCAGGCGCGTCTCATGACCGAAGCTCTTCAAGAAAAGGGAGCGCGTCTGGCCTTTACCACCGATAGTTTTGTTGTTGATCCCATAGAGTTTCCGGGTGGTGATATCGGCAAAATCGCAATCTGCGGCACGGTCAATGATCTTGCTGTGGGGGGCGCCAAACCGCTCTGGCTCTCTGCTGCTTTCATTATCGAAGAAGGCACAGAAGTCGCTCTTTTGCGCCGCATAGTTGCTTCTATGAAAGCAGAGGCGGAAAAGGCAGGCGTTCGGATTGTAACCGGTGACACCAAAGTAGTGGGTCGAGGCAGCGCGGACAAAGTCTTTGTTACGACGTCCGGCGTTGGTGTTATTCCTGCTGGCCGCGACCTATGCGCCTCAAAGATCAAAGCAGGTGATGTTGCAATCGTGAACGGCGTCCTCGGCGATCATGGCGCAGCCATCCTTGCGGCACGCGGCGACATGGCGCTTTCCACGGATGTCGTCTCTGATTGTCAGGGCCTTGGGCATCTTATGGCTGCGGTCGCAAATGCCTGCCCAGATCTGCGCGCGGCTCGTGATGCAACACGCGGTGGGCTGGCTTCCTCGCTCAACGAGATGGCCGAAGCGGCGGGTCTTGCGATCGAGATTGACGAAGACCTTCTTCCAATCCGCACCGAGGTCAAAGGCGTTTGCGAAATTCTGGGTCTTGATCCGCTTTACCTCGCAAACGAGGGCACGTTGGTTCTGTTCGTTCCCGAGGATCAGGCTGAGGCTGCCTTGAATGCGATGCGATCGACGGATGCAGGTCGTGACGCGGTGATCGTTGGGCGTGCCAAAGCGGGCGAAGCAGGCCGTGTCACGATGCGCACGCTCTTTGGAGGCGCTCGGATTGTGGACATGCTTGTCGGCGAGCAACTCCCGCGGATTTGCTGATTTAGGTGCGCTTCAAACTGATTGAACCAATGTGAAGCTCTCCCCCTCTGTCGCATGTGCCCAAAACTGGGTTAGATGCGAGCAAGATTAAGGAGATCATCACATGGACCGCTTTTACGACCGCGCCGTACTCTTGAACTTTGCCAAAACACTCTTGGTCAAAGAGGGTATGACCAAAGACAAGGCAGATGTCGTGGCCGAGCTTCTCGTCCAGACGGATGAACTTGGCGTGACCACGCATGGCGTTTCTATGATCCCCTATTACATCCCCGAACTGCGCTCGGGGAACATGAGCACCACGGGCGAAGTCACCGTGCTAAGCGACCGCCCCGTTGCGATGGTCTGGGACGGCAACTACCTTCCCGGTCACTGGATCATGAAGCAAGCGCTTGATGTTTGCATCGACAAAGCCAGGGCCAACGGCATGTCCGCAATGGCGATCCGCAAGAGCCATCACATTGGTTGCCTTTCGACGCTCACACGTATCGCCGCTGATCAGGGGCTCGTTTGCTATATCGCAACGTCTGATCCTTCGGGCAAATGGGTCGCGCCCTATGGCGGCGTTGATCCGGTGCTCACACCAAACCCGTGGGCGGTCGGTTATCCGGCCAAGGATCACCCCGTGCTTATCGACACTTGTGCGTCGATCACCACAGTTTCCAAAGTGCGCGAATATGTGAACTCGGGCCGCCAATTCGATCATCAGTGGATGCTAGATGGCGAAGGCAACCCAACCACCGATCCGAATGTTGTGAACCAAACGCCCAAAGGCACGATCCTCCCTGTTGGTGGTGCGGATCATGGTCACAAAGGTTTTGCGCAATCGCTTATGGTTGAAATGCTGACCCAAGCCCTAGCAGGTCATGGCCGTGTCGAGGCGCCTACGCGTTGGGGTGCAAACGTCTTTATCCAAGTCATCGACCCAGAAGCTTTTGGCGGCCTCGGCGCTTTTACGGATCAGGTCGAACATTTGAATATGCTGTGCCGTGATAGCCGCCCCGCCAAGGGCTTCACCCGTGTCCGAGTGCCGGGCGACCGCGCGTCCGAAGCTCTGGCGCAGGTCGAAACCAAGGGTGTGCGGATCGTGGATGAAGTCTGGCAGCGGCTTTCGCAATCGGCAAAAGATGCTGGCGTCGAGATGCCGAAAGAACGTGGCTAACGTTAGTATCACTAACTAAAATCGCCTTCTTTGGGTGACTATGGGCAATTTTCTTGAAGCCCTGCTTAATGATCTGTTTCATTAATCAAGATCGACCTTGCGCCGAACTTGAGGCAAATGTCCTGAAACGACTTTAGGGGGACACCAATGGCAGAGCCCATTACGCCTCAGGCAACGACGAACGTTTCGCTTGAGCGCCGCGCATGGCAAATCCGCCGCAACTCGCTCTTGATGGGTGAGGTGCAGGGCCAAGGTTATATCGGTCAAGCGCTGGGCGTGGCTGACGTCCTCGCCGTGTCCTACTTCCATGCCATGACCTATCGTGCCGAAGATCCCGAGTGGGAAGGGCGCGACCGCTTTCTTCTCTCCATCGGTCACTATGCCATCGCGCTTTACGCCGCACTGATCGAGGCGGGCATTCTTCCCGAGAACGAGATCGAGACCTACGGGATGGACGAAAGCCGTATGCCGATGTCGGGTATGGCGAGCTATACACCAGGCATGGAGATAACGGGCGGTTCGCTCGGGCAGGGGCTTGGCATTGCTGTTGGCGTCGCTTTGGGCCTCAAACGCAAAGAGAACCCTGCGTTCGTCTATAACCTTCTCAGCGATGGTGAACTTGGCGAAGGCTCCACTTGGGAGGCCGTGATGTCTGCGGTCCAGTGGAAGCTGAGCAACCTCATTGCTATCGTCGATTTCAATGACCAACAGGCCGACGGCAAAAGCACCGACGCGCTTGCTCACGGTGACGAAGGCGCAAAATGGGCGGCCTTTGGCTGGTTTGCCCTGACGGTTGATGGCAACGACATTCATGCGGTGAAAGAGGCCTTTGACGCCGCCCGCAACGACACCAGCGACCGCCCGCGCGTGATCATTTGCAACACCAAAATGTGCAAAGGCGTGCCCTTCCTCGAAGAGCGCGACAAGACGCACTTTATTCGTGTTGAAGCCGATGAATGGGCCAAAGCGATCAGCCATCTGGATCAGGAGATGCCGGTATGACCCAAGCTGCCTTTGGCGCACATTCGCGTCGTCAATCCAAATATGTCGCGCGTGTCGCCGCCTCTGCCGAATACCGCGTTGCAACATCCGCGATGATTGCTTCTCTCGATGCCGAAGGGCGCGAAACGGTGTCGGCACCCTTCGGACAGGCACTTATCGATCTTGCGGCCAAGCGCGACGACATCGTGGGGCTGTCCGCTGACCTGTCGAAATATACCGACATGCATATCTTTGCGGAAAAGCACCCCGACCGCTTTTATCAGATGGGAATGGCCGAGCAGCTTTTGATTTCGGCGGCGGCTGGCCTTGCCAAAGAGGGCTTCACCCCCTTTGCAACCACCTATGCCGTCTTCGCATCGCGCCGCGCCTATGACTTCATCGCTATGGCGATTGCCGAGGAAAACCTCCCCGTCAAAATCGTCTGCGCTTTGCCGGGTCTGACGACGGGCTATGGCCCGAGCCACCAAGCGACCGAAGATCTCGCGATCTTCCGCGGCTTGCCGAATATGACGATCATCGATCCCTGCGATGCCGAGGACGTTTATCAAGCGACCCATGCAATCGCCGATCACAACGGCCCAGTCTATATGCGCCTCTTGCGGGGCAAAGTGCCGAACGTTCTTGGCGAATACGGGTACAAGTTCAAACTGGGGAAGGCCCAGTTGATCCATGACGGCGAAGATGTGCTCTTCATCTCGTCGGGCTTCATGACAATGCGCACCATCGACGCGGCCAAAGCGCTTGCCAAAGATGGGATCAGCGCCGCCGTTCTGCACGTTCCAACGATCAAGCCGCTTGATCTGGAAACCATCAAAGCCGAAGCACAGCGCAAAGGGCGTCTTGTTGTGACGGCAGAAAACCACACGATTATGGGCGGTCTCGGAGAAGCCGTAGGCGCAGGTCTTATGCGCGAAGGCGTCTTCGTTCCGTTCAAATCAATCGCATTGCCCGACGAATTTCTGGATGCAGGCGCTTTGCCGACCTTGCACGACCAATACGGAATTTCGGTGGGCGGTATCGTTAATAGCGTCAAATCCTGGCTCTAAAGGAAAAAACAAAATGCAACTTCTTCAAGGTAAAACCGCAATCATCACCGGCGCTGCGTCCAAGCGTGGACTCGGCAAAGCGACCGCTAAACTCTTTGCAGAGCATGGCGCGAAAATCGCAATTCTCGATCTCAATGCTGACGCCGCTCAGGCTGCTGCTGCGGATCTTCCGGGCGAAGGCCACATCGGTCTTGCTTGCAACGTCACGGACAAAGCGGAATGTGATGCTGCGTCTGCTGCCGTCATCGGCACCTTCGGTCAGGTCGATATCCTCGTGAACAACGCTGGCATCACCCAGCCGCTCAAGATCATGGACATCGCGCCCGAGAACTATGACGCTGTGCTCGATGTGAACCTGCGCGGCACGCTCTACATGAGCCAAGCTCTGATCCCGCACATGAAGTCGCGCAAGACTGGCTCCATCGTGAACCTTTCTTCCGTGTCCGCTCAGCGCGGCGGCGGCATCTTTGGTGGGCCGCACTATTCTGCTGCCAAGGCCGGTATTCTTGGTCTCACCAAGGCGATGGCGCGTGAGCTTGCTCCGTTCAACGTTCGCTCCAACGCAATTTGCCCGGGCTTCATCGCAACCGACATCACCGGTGGCGCTCTAACCCCTGACATGATGACCATGATCCTCGAAGGCATCCCGATGGGCCGCGCAGGTGAAGCATCTGACGTTGCTGGCTGTGCGCTTTTCCTCGCGTCGGAACTATCGGCCTATGTGACCGGCTCCGAGGTCGACGTGAACGGCGGCTCGCTGATCCACTAATCTGGACACGGTGAAATTGAGAAGGGGCGCCCGAGAGCGCCCCTTTTTCGTTTAGACTTCGAGCAGTTTCTTCTGCTCTTCGCGGATCGCGAAAATATCGAGATCGTCTTTGACTTCCACATCATCGAGCGTAACGACCTGATCCTTCTTGATCGGGCGCTTGAGCTTGATGTGATGCGCAAGCCCGATCGGCAATGCATTCATCGGCACCGATACCGAAGCGGGGATCGCCTTGGCCCAAACCTTGTAGCCGCCTTCACCGTCAAGGAATTCGCCTGCTTCGAAGTCACCTTTTGAGGTGGCGACCGCATCCGCGCGATAATGATCCGACGATCCAGTTGCTTCGCCGCGCAGAACGGCAGACAGGACCGAGACGCTAGTTTCCAAACCGATAAGGTGGAACGGGCGCCACATCGAGCCATACCAACCGGATTTGTCGGTCAACAGGCCATATTGCTGGAAGCACGCGCGGGTGTATTCGTCCGGTGCTTTGAACGTCACGAACATGCCGTATTGGATGTTGTTTTGGACCACACGGCCATCAGGTTCACGGCTCGCCGCGATATCAATGATGCCCTTCTTTTCAAGCCGTCCGCCTTCCGAGATCGGCTTGAACACCGATGCTAGATCATGAAGACCCGAAGGATGGAACCCAAGACCATCTACAGGGCAATCCATCCCCGTCGCGTTCGCAACAGCGGCCATCTCAATCGCGGCTTTGGTCCCGTCAGTAAAGGAGTTGTACATTTTGGGGTTAAAGTCACCCGCAGCAACCTCTTCGTCCGTCCAACCGAAATAACCCCAAACCGTATCTGGTGTTGAGTAGCGGTAGGATGGCGCAAAGTTCATGCCTTTACCTGCCGAGACCAGCTCGAAGCCACAAGAACGGACCCAATCCACAAGCTCGCACATTGCGGCGGGTTGGTCGCCATAAGCCATCGAGTAGATTACGCCTTTTTCACGGGCACGTGCCGCGATGTAAGGTCCGCACATCACGTCTGCTTCAACGTTAACCATGACCACGTGCTTGCCAGCCTCAATTGCTGCAAGCGCGTGGCGCGTACCAGCAAGCGGGTGGCCAGTTGCTTCGATGATGCACTCGATACCTTCGAAATCGAAAAGGTCCTGAGCATTGTCAGTCACAAAGGTCTTGCCGCTGTCATAAGCGTCGCCAAGCGATTTGGCGTTATAGCGGTCTTCTTCCCAGTGAACACGATTAAGCGATTGGCGCGCCTTGTTCTTGTCGAGGTCTGCGATACCGACCACGTGGTAGCCGTGGATATGCTTTGCCTGAGCAAGGATCATCGATCCAAACTTGCCAGCGCCGACAAGCCCGATCCGAACAGGTTTGCCTTGGGCTGCGCGAGCAGCAAGCATGCGAGACAGGTTCATTTAGGTAACTCCGTAAGGTTTTAACAAAAGAAAACCCGCTGCGTTCGGCAGCGGGCGGTTGGGTTAACCTGCGGTCAGATCCAAGTCTGAGACCGTCAGATTGTGACGCGAGACAATCGCCTCGACATCGGAATTATGGGTGGCGACATGTTGGTCGATCCAATTGAGGAAAGACCGAACTGGGCGTCTTTGAAGGTTCCGCGACGGGCAAATTGCCCAATATGCGGGAAAGCGAAGGACTGGCAAATCAGGGAAAACAGGAACCAGCCGCCCCTCGGCCACTTCTTGTGCCGTCAGAACCAAGGACTCGAGCACGATCCCAGCCCCATCCAACGCAAGTTGAATCGCCATACTCGAGCGGTCCATGAGAATTGACTGGCTCTTTGTCGAAACGGGAAGCTTGCTTTGGGTGCACCAATCGTCCCAACGGCAAATTGCTCTGGCGCTGTCGATCAGTCGCGCTTTTGAAAGCATCTCTTCAGGGCTGCCCCCTTGGATTTTCGCAAGGTATTCAGGGCTACAAAGCGGCAAAATATGATCCGACAATATCGCTTGTGCATGATACCCGGGCCAGATTCCAAGCCCATAGCGAATATCGAGCTCGATCGTTTCGCGGTCAAAGTCCGACGGATCGGGCGCGGCATCCACATGCAGTTCAAGCGTCGGATGCTTATCAAGGAAATCAGCGAGGCGAGGGCTTAACCAGCGCACTCCAAAACTCGGTGTGACGCGCAAATTGAGCCGCAAAGGTTCATGAACGCGCCCCAGATCACGCTGCGCTTCTAAAAGCGCACGGATTGCCGAAGATGACGTTTGGAAAAGCTGATTGCCTTCAAAGGTCAGTCGCACCGCCCGCCCGTCACGACGAAAGAGCTTCACCCCAAGCTGTTGCTCGAGAAGTTTGATCTGCTGGCTCACCGCCGACGGAGAAACGCAAAGCTCTTCGGCAGCGCGGGTGATCGTGCCCCGCCGCGCAACCGATTCAAAATAGAGAAAGGCGTTCAGGTTCACAGTGCGCGACATGTTCTCGTCTCCATGATCCTGAAACCTTGTCCTTACTTGGCCGCAACGGCTGTTTGGCGCTGGTTGCCAAGACCTTCGATCTCAAGCTCCATCACGTCTCCGGGCTTGAGGAAGCGTTGCGGCTTCATGCCCATACCAACACCCGACGGCGTGCCCGTTGCGATGATGTCGCCTGGCTGAAGTTCCATGAACTGGCTCATGTAAGAAATGATCTGACGCACAGTGAAGATCATATCGCTCGTGTTCGAGTCCTGAACCACTTCACCGTTAAGCGCCAGTTTAAGATCAAGCGCCTGCGGATCGGGGATTTCGTCTGCCGTAACAAGGTAAGGACCAGTCGGTCCAAAGGTCGGAGCGGACTTGCCCTTCACCCACTGACCGCCACGTTCGATCTGGAACGCGCGCTCGGACATGTCGTTGATCACGCAGTAACCGGCAACATAATCGAGCGCATCTTCTTCGCTGACATATAGAGCGGTCTTGCCGATCACGACACCAAGTTCGACCTCCCAGTCCGACTTTTCCGAGTTACGTGGAATGATGACATCATCATTCGGACCACACAGCGCAGAGGTCGCTTTGTTGAACATGATCGGCTCGGCGGGGATCGCCATACCGCTCTCGGCTGCGTGCTTTGCATAGTTCAGACCGATGCAGAAAAAGTTCGGAACGCGGGCAACGCAGCTGCCATAGCGGTCGATGTCTTCAACAACGGGAAGGGTGCTTTCGTCGATCGCGCGAATCTTGGCGATCGCGTCGAGAGAGATGTTCGCGCCCTCAAAATCAGGCACGACACCCGAAAGGTCACGCACGTTGCCGTCCGAACCGAGCAGGCCCGGCTTTTCCTGACCCTTGGGGCCAAAACGAAGGAGTTTCATTCTCTGTCTCCGACTGATGTTAAGGTTTTGAGTTCTTCGGCCTCGCGGTCGAGGGCGTTTGAAACGTCCGTAAACAAGCGGGTTCCGAGGTGATTTTGGATCGCCAGTTTTACGGCTTCGGCGTCACGTTTCTGGAGCGCCACGACGATCGCATTGTGTTCTTGGATGAGCCGTTTGCGGTTCGGATCGAGGCTCGCAGCCAAATAGCGCGCACGCCAGAGCCGCTGAAGATACGTTCGATATGTCTCGACAAGCGCCCCATTGTGCGAAGCTTTTACGACCGCAAGGTGGAAGGACATGTCGATTTCGAACATGTCGATGGCGTCGGTTGTGTCGAATTGCTTCGCCATCCTGTCAGCAATTTGCGCAATGGTCCTAAGATCACTTTCGGTTGCATTCTTGCAGGCAAGCTCCGCCGAAAGGTTCTCAAGGACCACCAAAAGACGGATTTGATCCGAGACAACTTTCTTACTTTGATTCGCAACAATTGGGCTTCGCGAGGGGCGCAATTCGACCAAACCTTCGTTTCCGAGGAGACGAATCGCTTCGCGCATCGGGGTGCGACTCACACCCATTTTTGATGCAAAATCTCGTTCCTTAATCGCATCACCAGGACGCAGACTTCCTCTGAGAATGTCCTTACGCAGTTCGTTCGCGATGCTTATCGACAGATTTTCTTCCACGTTCCTCCGCCACGTGAGCCTTGTTTCCTATGGAGTAAGGCGCGTGCTCCTCCTTCGCGCCCCATCCTTAAGTTACGCTACATCGCATTAAATGAATTTGGTATACCAAAATGTGTTGATTGTGAGTGCAATGGTCGTTAGCGTTCATTGCAGATGGTATACCATCTCGGAAAGCGCGTTTGAGGAAACGCAAAAAACGAAACGGTGGCTTACGGCTGCCAAGGGAGGATAAAACCTAATGAAACTTTCCAAGATCCTTATGACTGCTGGTGCTGCTGCACTTCTCGCAGGTGCTGCATCGGCTGACCCGATCACCCTGCGTATTCAGACGCACTATGCAACCGAACACCCGACCGGTAAGCGCCTTGCTACCTTCGTTGACGACGTTCAGACCATGTCTGGCGGCGACATCACCATCGAGATGTTCTACTCGTCCTCCGTTGTTGCAACGACCGAAACTTTCGACGCTGCAATCAACGGCATTCTCGACTGCGACGCGACCGGTGGTGCATACCAGACCGGTAAGAACCCTGCGTTCCAGTTCGTAGGCGACATCATGGGTGGCTATGACACCCCTTGGCAGCAGTACTCGTGGCTCTACCACGGTGACGGCTATGCCGCTGCTCAGGAGCTCTACAACGCTCAGAACATGCAGCTCATCGGCTGGTCGATCTACGGTCAGGAATCGCTCTCGTCCTCCAAGCCGCTCCGTGGCTTCGAAGACCTCAAGGGCTGGAAGTTCCGTTCGCCTCCCGGCATGGAAACCGAAATCTTCCAGGAACTCGGTGCATCGCCGATCGTTATGGACTTCACCGAAATCTTTACCGCTCTTGAAACCGGTATCATCGACGGTGCAGACGCTTCGGGTCTTGCAAACAACGTAGGTCTCGGCCTCTACGACATCGTGAAGCACGCAACCTACCCGGGCTTCCACTCGATGCCGTCGGACCACCTTGCTTGTAACCTCGACGTATGGAACGGCATGACCGAAGGTCAGCGTCGTATCATCGACACCGCATGGCAGAAGCTTGCGTTCCAGATTGCTCTCTACAACGAGAAAGCAAACTCGGAAGCAGCAGCAGCTCTCACCGAAGCTGGTGTGACCCTCTACGACTGGTCCGCAGAAGATCGCGCAGCATTCCGTCAGGCAGCTCAGGTTGCTTGGGCTGACTGGGGTACCCGTTCGCCGGAAGCTGGCAAGATCCTTGAGAGCCACAAGACCTACCTCAAGGCACTCGGCCTGCTCAACTAATCTCAAAGGCATAAGTCTTTGATTTTCGATGGCTCCCCGATCACGGGGGGCCATCTTCAAACTTAAACCAGACCTATCTGGTTTCGGGAGGGTTCATGGAAAAGGAAAGCGTTTGGCTCGGCTCGTTTCGCAAGCCGGTCCGCATGATCGCTATCGCATCGACCGCCGTATCTGTCCTTGTTTACGTGTGGTTGGTCATTAACAAACTGTTTGTTGCTGACGCCCTTGGCATGCACGAGATGATCCGCCCCGAAGGGCATCCGATCGTCTCTGTGATGCTAATCAGTCTCTTCGTTGCTGTGTTTTCTGCTGGCGTCTACCTTTCGGACGAAGTCGGCATGATCGAAGACAAGCCCGATGGCTTCTTTGACATTTTTTCGCTCGTTATTTCCCGCATCGCTATGATCATGATCGCTATGATCGTGATCGTGATGTTCTACGAAGTTGTCTCGCGCTACGTGTTCTCGCGTCCGACACTTTGGGCAAACGAGCTTTCGCTATGGATTGCGGCATTCGTTCTTCTGTTTGCTGGCCTCTATGCAATGCAACAGCGTAGCCACATCCGTATCTATGTTATTTACGACATGATGCCTCGTTGGATGCAAAAGGCCGCTGACGTTATTTCGCTTTTGCTTCTTCTGGCTTTCACAACTGCACTTGTATGGGGCGGCTACCTTGATGCCAAAACCCGTATGCTGCGTATGGAGACCTTTGGCACCGCGTGGGATCCACCCATCCCCGGCGTTGTTAAGCCTGCGATCCTCATTCTTATCGTGCTCGTTTCCGTTCAGGCGATTTCCAACTTGATTGCCGACTGGAACAAAGAGCCCCACTCTGGTGGTGAAGAGGTCGACGAGACCGAGATCGAAATGATCCGCCGGACGCTGGAGGACTAAATGGAATTCCTAGAACTTTTCTCATGGATGAAGGTTGGCGACGTTGGCACGCTCAGCTTGGTCCTTCTCCTCGGTATGTTCGCGCTTCTCGCGATTGGTATGCCCCTCGGTTTTGCTTCGGCATTCCTTGCGGTTATGGTTCTCGTGATGAAGTTCGGCCCGGAACTTCTGTTCCGTGATTTTGGCAAGGGCCCGCTCTCGGTTCTCGGTCAGGCGGTGTACCGTCAGATGACGAACTACGTGCTGATCTCGGTGCCACTCTTTATCTTTATGGCGGCCCTGCTTGAACGCTCGGGCATCGCTAAGGATATGTATAGCTCGCTGAACCTCTGGCTCAGCCGTATGCGTGGCGGTATCGCCATCGTGACCTCGATCATGGCCGTTATCATGGCTGCTATGTCGGGCATCATCGGTGGTGAAGTGGTTCTCTTGGGCCTCATCGCACTGCCGCAGATGCTTCGTC
>CAYWUN010000083.1:0-13412 GCA_964461315.1 uncultured Aestuarium sp. | reverse complement strand
AGCTCACTTTCCCAAAGATCACCGAAGCGTTTGTGCCGCCAAAGCCAAAGGAGTTGGACAGTGCAATATTGATTTCACGCTCGCGCTTTTTGTTCGGCGCGAGGTCCACTTTGGTTTCGACTGCGGGGTTCTCAAGGTTAATCGTCGGCGGAGCAACCTGATCACGGATCGCAAGGATCGAGAAGATTGCTTCGATTGCGCCAGCTGCGCCCAAAAGGTGACCTGTCATCGACTTGGTCGAAGACATAGTGACCTTGGAGGCTGCATCGCCCATCATACGCTCAACCGAGCCAAGCTCGATGGTATCGGCCATCGTCGAGGTGCCGTGTGCGTTGATATAGTCAATGTCCTTGGGCTCAAGACCTGCGTCCTTGAGAGCGGCGCGCATGCAGCGCTCTGCGCCCTCGCCGTCTTCGGAAGGCGCGGTGATGTGATAGGCGTCGCCCGACATACCATAGCCTAGAACTTCGGCGTAAATCTTTGCGCCACGCGCAACGGCGTGCTCATATTCCTCAAGTACGACGATGCCAGAACCTTCGCCCATCACAAAACCATCGCGGTCATTGTCATAAGGACGGCTTGCAGCCTTGGGATCGTCTGCACGCTTGGTCGACAGCGCCTTGCAAGCGTTGAAGCCCGCGATGCCGATCTCACAGATCGCGGCTTCTGCACCGCCTGCAACCATGACGTCAGCTGCGCCATACTTAATGAGGCGAGCCGCATCACCAATTGCATGAGCACCGGTGGAACAGGCCGTCACGACAGAGTGGTTAGGACCCTTAAAGCCATATTTGATCGACACTTGCCCCGAGATCAGGTTAATCAGAGCACCAGGAATAAAGAAGGGCGATACGCGACGCGCACCCTTTTCTTTGATCAGGATCGCAGTATCGGCAATAGAGCTAAGTCCGCCGATGCCCGAGCCGATCAGAACGCCTGTGCGGTTCTTTTGATCATCTGTTTCTGCAACCCAGCCAGAATCCTCAACCGCCTGCATCGCAGCAGCGAGGCCAAAGATGATGAACTGGTCGATTTTGCGCTGCTCTTTCGGAGCGAGATACTTGTCGGCATTAAAGGTGCCGTCAGTGCCATCGCCACGCTTCACTTCGCAAGCATAGGTGGTTGCCAGATCGCTGGCATCGAACTGCGTGATCGGACCCGCGCCCGACTGACCATCGAGAAGACGGCTCCAGGTCTCTTCGACGCCATCAGCCAACGGCGTTACAAGGCCCAATCCGGTTACAACGACACGGCGCATATTCTGCCCTCACCTTTTAGAATAATGTCGGATACTGATAGCGCAGCCCCTAACCAAGGAGCAAGTGCGCAAGCGCCGTTCTAGTGGCAAAAGACCGCTTTACCCCAACTTATAGCGCCCTCTGGAAGCAAAATTTCACCTGCGCAAACAAAAACGGCCCCCCGAAGGAGGCCGTTTGAATACCGGTTCACCGGACAAAGGGCTTACTGAGCGCCTTCGATGAACTTAACAGCGTCGCCGAACGACTGGATGGTTTCGGCTGCGTCATCGGGGATCTCGATGCCGAACTCTTCTTCGAAAGCCATCACGAGCTCAACGGTGTCAAGGCTGTCAGCGCCAAGATCGTCGATGAACGAAGCGTTCTCGGTGACTTTGTCTTCTTCCACGCCAAGGTGCTCTACAACGATCTTACGAACGCGGTCTGCAACGTCGCTCATGTCAATTCCTCACAGTGTCTTGGGCCTTTGCCCGTATTTTGCTTGCCCCGAGGGGCGGCTCATGGGCCCTGATTAGGGCGATAACCGACCTGCGCCTTAGCGCCCTCCGGCAAATCTGAATGGGCTATAGCAGAGAATTTACCTGACGCAAACGCTTTCGACTCTGTCCTCGCCGCCAAATTAGTCTTCTTGATCTCGTGACGGTGATCCCAAGAGTGCAAGACAGCTTTCGCGGACGAGAGCGCCCGTTTCATCTGGAATCGCAGCATGCGGGAAATGCCGACAAATCACCGCTTGAGGAACATCGCGGACAGCCAAACGCAACCGCTCTGGTGAAAAGGATGAACGAGCCGCGAAATCGACAAGGCCTGCCTCCCACTCTGTTTCAAGTACGGAAATTTCATCTCTTATCGCTTGTGATGCCCCTGAACGCACCAGACCACGACGCGGAATACAGAATAGAATCATAGCCTTATGAGGCTCATCGGTCGCCAAACCCGCAACTTGGAGCGCGACGCGCACAGCGGGCCGTTGCCCTGCGCGGTTAAACATCCAAACCGTTCGCTCATGGTACGCGCGAAGCGCCCAAAGCCAAGCTTCGGCAAAAAGATTCTCGAGCGAGCCATAGCGGTGATAAATTGAACCGACCGAAACGCCCGTGCCGAGCGAGACTTGCTGAACTGTTGCAGTCGCTTCTTTGGCCAAATGCTCTGCAAGCCAACCAAAGACCTGCTCGTCAGTAAATTCTGATTTTCGTCCCATTCGGGGTCCCTCGCCTTGAAATAAAAAGCGCGATTCTCAATTCGTGGACCAAAAAACTCTTAAAAAATACGATTGGCCCCGCCCCCTTGGAGACGAGGCCAAGTTGCTTACAGCATCGCCATGCCACCGTTAACGTGGATCGTCGCACCAGTGGTATAGCCTGCCTCATTCGACGCCAGATAAAGAACAGCAGCGGCGATTTCCTCGGGCGTTCCCATACGGGCTGCGGGGATCTGTACGTTGATCTTTTCTTTTTGATCGTCCGTCAGCTTGTCGGTCATTGCCGTCGCGATAAAGCCCGGTGCGACGCAGTTCACAGTGATCCCGCGGCTTGCGACTTCGCAAGCGATGGATTTTGACATACCGATCATACCAGCTTTGGACGCGGCATAGTTTGCCTGACCTGGGTTGCCTGTCGCACCTACGATAGACGAAATGTTCACAATGCGACCCCAGCGGGACTTCATCATGCCGCGGATCACACCTTTGCACAGGCGCATGGTCGAGGTCAGGTTCACGTTGAGTACGCTCTCCCACTCGTCATCCGACATCCGCATAAAGAGGTTGTCGCGGGTGATGCCTGCATTGTTCACGAGGATATCAACCGAACCCATCGCATCTGCCGCCTGTTTCGGCAGCACATCAACCGCAGCAGCATCGCTCAGGTTACACGACAGCACATGCACACGTTCACCAAGCTCTTTGGCCAGAGCCTCAAGCGGCTCAACACGTGTGCCCGAAAGACCAACGGTCGCGCCGGCTGCGTGAAGTGCCTTGGCAATCTCGCCGCCGATGCCACCCGATGCACCTGTTACAAGTGCGTTTTTACCTGTGAGATCAAACATCTTTTTCTTCCCCTTAAGTCAAACCAAAGCAGCTTTGGCGGCAGCGACATCATCAGGTGCGCCGACTGCGTTGGTTTCAATTTCTTTGTTGATACGCTTGATCATACCAGACAGAGCCTTGCCTGCGCCGATCTCCCAAGCCTGCGTAACGCCCTGCTCGCCCATCCAAAGGACACTCTCGCGCCAACGGACAGAACCCGTGACCTGTTCGACGAGAAGCGAGCGGATCACTTCCGGATCACTGACCGCTGACGCACGCACGTTTGCCACGACAGGGACGCGGGGTGCATTGATTATGACGTCATCCAAAGCTTCGGCCATACGTGCCGCAGCAGGTGCCATCAGCTCGCAATGGAACGGGGCAGACACGGGAAGCAAAAGCGCGCGCTTGGCACCCTTTTCCTTGGCGATGACCAAAGCCCGCTCGACGGCCTCTTTGTGGCCCGAAACCACCACCTGCGAAGGATCGTTGTCATTGGCGGCCTGACAGACCTGACCTTGAGCGGCTTCTTCTGCCACAGCCCGAGCCCCTTCGAAATCAAGCCCAAGCAAAGCAGCCATTGCGCCGACGCCCACGGGCACGGCCTCTTGCATGGCAAGACCGCGAATACGAAGGAGACGCGCCGTATCAGAGACACTGATCGCACCGGCAGCGGCCAGAGCGGAATATTCCCCAAGCGAGTGGCCAGCAACAAAATCAGCGGCGGTTATCTCGATGCCCTCGGCCTCAAGTGCTCGCATTGCAGCAAGCGATGTCGCCATAAGTGCCGGCTGAGCGTTCTGGGTCAGCGTCAGAGTTTCGATCTCGCCCTCCCAAATCAGCGCCGAGAGCTTCTCGCCCAACGCATCATCGACCTCGTCGAAAATTGCTTTTGCGCTCGGATAAGCATCGGCGAGCGCCTTGCCCATACCAATGGTCTGAGCGCCCTGCCCCGGAAATACGAATGCCCGCATGTGTCCCTTCCTTAGTATTGGTTTTCCAATCCTCTATCGCGTGGAGAGCATCTTCACAAGAAAAGCGAGCATCAAACAACAAAAAGGGCGGCTCAGTGGCCACCCTTTCACCAAACAATGCGGGAAATCAGATCAGAACGCGAATTTCGGTTCCGGAAGCGGCTCGCGCTTGCGCTTGTTGATCGGGTCGGAAAGCAAGTCACGGCCAAGACGGTCGCGCAGCGCCTCGATACGGGCGAGCGGACCACGCGCAACTTCAATGCTCTGGGTGGTGTTACGGTAACGGATCTTCAGAGCAGCATTTCCTTTGCCCGCTTTGGAGCCATCAAGGAAGGCGCCACCAATCGCATCAAAGCCATAGCGACCAACAAGAGTTGCGCGACCAGCGCGGTTGCGAACAACTTCACGGACTTCGCCCAAGCGTAGGTCTACCTGGAGTTCAGAACGTGAGCCTCGGGTTGCATACCAAGCTAGAACGCCAGCCATTCCAAGGAAGAAGGCCGAAAGGATCGCCTTAGAGACCAGAGCGGCGCCCGTGAAGGCCATCGAAGGCATCGCCCAAAGACCGGCAGTTGCAACCGAGAAAGCAGCAGCCATTGCGCCGGCTGCCATCTGCATTGCAAGAAGCATCGCATCACCGCGGCGCATGTCACGGATAATGTAACCCCAATAAGTTTCATCAAGCGCCATGCTTGCGTGGGACATGTCGATTGCAGGCGTATCAAATCCGTTGCGGAATTCTTCGGTTGCAGGCATCAGGCTCATTGGATCGCTCCTTGTTTGGTTGATCTCAGATGACCTCGCAAATGGGGCACAAAAGCGGCGCACCTCGGACAGACCCAAGGCATTCCAAAGGTATTGTTCAGACCTGCGGATTTGTGGAATTCGCCTTACTTTACGCTTGTGTTCAGTGCCGCCGCATGTATAAGGCCGCATCTTCCGCGTATTTATATGAACTGCGCAGTCTCTCGTAGGTGGGGTGCGGAAGATCTCATTCCCCCTCCTTTTGAAATGCGCCGCAAATGACAGGAGCGAACATGCCGCTTTACGAGCATGTCTTTATCTCGCGTCAGGACTTGTCCAACACGCAGGCTGAAGGTCTTATCGAACACTTCTCGACCGTTATCTCTGACAACGGCGGCAAGGTAGTTGGCACCGAGTACTGGGGTGTCAAAACGATGGCCTACAAGATCAACAAGAACCGCAAGGGCCACTACGCCTTCCTGCGCACCGACGCACCGTCGGCTGCTGTTCAGGAAATGGAGCGTCTGATGGGCCTTCACGACGACGTAATGCGCGTTCTGACCATCAAGGTCGAAGGTCACGAAGATGGCCCTTCGGTTCAGATGCAGAAGCGTGACGAGCGCGAACCGCGCCGCGAACGCCGCTAAGTTGATCACGAAAGGACACTAAGTCATGGCAGCTAAACCATTTTTCCGCCGTCGCAAGTCGGACCCGTTCGAGGGCGAAGGCGCACCCGTGATCGATTACAAAGACACCCGTCTTCTCCAGCGCTACATCTCTGAGCGCGGTAAAATCGTTCCCGCCCGTATCACCGCCGTTGGCGCCAAGAACCAGCGCAAGCTCGCACAAGCGATCAAGCGCGCACGTTTCTTGGCCCTCCTGCCCTACGCAGTTAAGTAAGAGGAGCTACTCCAATGGACGTTATCCTTCTTGAACGCGTGGCCAAGCTTGGCCAGATGGGCGATGTCGTTTCTGTTAAGGACGGCTACGCACGCAACTTCCTCCTGCCGCAGGGCAAAGCTCTCCGCGCGAACGAAGCTAACAAAGCTCGTTTCGACGCTGACAAAGCTCAGCTCGAAGCACGTAACCTCGAAACCAAAAAAGAAGCAGAAGCACTTTCTGATCGCCTGAACGGCCAGCAGTTTGTTGTGATTCGTTCCGCTTCTGACGGTGGTTCGCTCTACGGTTCGGTCACCCCGCGTGACATCGCCGAAGTTGCAACCGCAGAAGGTTTCTCGGTTGACCGCAAGCAGGTTGTTCTGCTCGCTGGCATCAAGGACCTCGGCCTGCACACCGTTAACGTTGTGCTTCACCCAGAAGTCACTGCTCAGATCTCGATCAACGTTGCACGTTCGACCGAAGAAGCTGAGATTCAGGCATCGGGCAAGTCGATCCAGGAACTCGCAGCTGAAGAAGAAGCTGCTGCTGATTTCGAAATGTCGAACCTGTTCGACGACATCGGTGGCGCTGCTTCTGACGACGAGGACTCGGCTGAGTAATCTCTCCGAGCAAATGAATACGAAAGGCCGCGCCTCGTGCGCGGCCTTTTCTTTTGATGGAATGCTATGGCCTCTCCCCTGCGTTGCGCCTAACCTGAACGAAATGGGGATCGACACATGTTAGATTTCATAGGCCATATCAACTGGGCGTCCTTCTTGATCGCGATGGTCATGATCGAACTCACTCCAGGACCCAATATGGGCTGGCTCGCCGCACTCTCAGCCCAGCAAGGTCGAAAAACAGGCTTGATTGCCGTGGTTGGTATCACCCTAGGCCTTGCCGTCCAAGTTTTCGCCGCCGCAACTGGCATTTCTGCACTTGCCGCCGGTTCTGAGGTGCTCTTTCAAGGGCTACGTTGGGCCGGCGTTGGCTTTATGCTCTATCTTGCTCGGCGCGCTTGGGTCGAAACCGCAGAAAATGCGCCCGTTTCTCTTGATCACAGCGCATCGTTTCGACGCGGCTTCGTGTCCAACCTCCTCAATCCAAAGGCTCTGGTCTTTTATATGGTTGTGGTCGGTCAGTTCACCGCGCCAGACCTAGGCCCAATATGGGTTCAAATCCTGATCTTGGGCAGCATCCACCTCTTGATCGCGGCAATCGTCCATACTCTGATCGTAATCTTAGGAAGTGCGATCGGTGATGTCTTTGACGAGTGGCGGAGCAAGACGTCGGTCAGACTTGTTTTTTCGCTCACGCTCGCAGGAATCGCGATTTGGATTGCTTTCTCAACGCGCTGAAATCCCCAGCCACTTGAAGGCCTCCAACAAATGTGCTCGCCCATTTCCAAACACGCATTCCCCATGTGCGATGACGATATTCTCGATCGGCTTTTCCAACATCTCTTCTACGACCTGACGCGCATGCGTCCGACGGGTCGCTAGGCGAAACTTTCGGGGCACAGTGGGCTTTCCTGTTGTCATAAGATCAAGCGAGGCAACCCATTTACGCCAACCTTTGAAGTTCTGAGCAGGCAGGTTCTGAAGGACATCAGTGAAAATGATAGTTTTGCTTTTCGCATGATAAAGAACCGCCTCATCCGTCATCGCGGTTGGATAACAGAAGCTCACAATTTCACCATTAAAATCAAAACCTTCGATAATAGTATCGACGTAAACCTGATTGTGCCTCTCAGAAAATGACGCTGGTGCGTAGAGGTTAGCTTTGGGAAATGCTCGAAGCCAATCGCGTAGAAAAATATGATGAAATGAGTTTGGCGCAATAAGATGAGCAACCTCGCCGAGCGCCTTCACGGCTTCGATGATTTCCACCGTCAGCTCAATTGGCGACCATAGAACCAACTCTCCGTTTTCTAGACGGATGACTGCCATTCTTGTCGGATATTCGAACCCCGCAACGTCAACTGTCGAACCATCAAAGAGCCAAATTCCCTCACCCAACCCCTGCACGAAATGCCCCCATAGTTACTTTACCTAAGGGTATTCACTCAGAAAGATGAATCAATCTTAAAAAATGAAAAAGCGCCCAACTGGGCGCTTTTCCGACAATTCTAGTTTTTTTGAAGAAATTACTCTTCGTCGAGAGCTTCGATAGCCTTCTGAAGATCGTCCTTCGAAGCTTCTTTTTCCGAAACCGATGCATTTGCGAGGATGTGGTCTACAACCTTATCTTCGAAGATTGGTGCCTGAAGCTGCTGGCGGAACTGAGCGTTCTGCTGAACGAATTCAAAGAACTGACGCTCTTGACCCGGGTACTGACGTGCCTGGTTCATAACAGCTTGGGTCAGTTCAGCATCCGAAACTTGAATTTCTGCCTTCTGACCAACGTCAGCAAGGAGAAGACCAAGCTTTACGCGGCGCTCAGCAAGCGACTTATGCTCATCCGTTGCGTCGATCGAACCGTGGTTGTGATCGTGAACTTCGGGGTTCTCTTCGTGCCAAAGCTGGTGAGCGATCTGGTTGGCTTCTGCTTCGACGAGGCTCGGCGGAAGATCAAACGAAACAGCCTTGTCGAGTGCGTCGAGAAGAGCACGCTTGGCTACAGCGCGGGTCGCACCGGTGTATTCTGCTTCAAGACGCTCAGCGATCTGGCCCTTAAGCGCTTCGAGGCTTTCTGCGCCGAAGTTCTTCGCTAGCTCGTCATCGATCTCAGCATCTTTCGGAGCTTTAACTTCTTTGACGGTGACGGTGAAAACAGCGTCCTTGCCAGCAAGGTTCTCAGCGCCATAGCTTTCCGGGAACTTCACTTCAACGTCTTTGGTTTCTTCGGCCTTCATGCCTTCTACGCCAGCTTCAAAGCCGGGGATGAAGGAGTTCGAACCAAGAACAAGCGGATAGTCTTCAGCTTTGCCGCCGTCGAACTCTTCGCCATCAACTTTACCAACGAAGTCGATGATAACCTGATCGCCATCCTTAGCCTTGGAACCTTTGCGGCGGGCTTCGAACTGCTTCGAGGTCTTCGCAAGGTTTTCAAGGGCTTCGGTCACAGAAGCGTCGTCGGCCTTAACAACCATGCGCTCGAGCTTGATCGAAGCAAAATCTACAGCGGGAACATCGGGAAGACGCTCATAAGCAACTTCTACAACAACGTCGTCGCCTTCTTTCCAGTCTTCGTTCGCCATTTTCATGGACGGCTGAGCTGCCGGACGGTCGCCCGAAGTTTCGAGGTGGTCGTTCATCGCACCGTCGATGGCTTCTTGCATGGCTTCGCCCATGACGCGCTGACCGAATTGCTTCTTGAGCATTGCCATCGGCACTTTGCCCTTACGGAAGCCTTTCATCTCGATCTCGGGCTGAGCTTCAATCAGCTTCTCGTTTACTTTGGCTTCGAGTTCAGCAGCGGTTACGGTGATGGTGTAGCCGCGCTTGAGGCCTTCGTTGAGGGTCTCGGTGACCTGCATAGTTTGCGTCCTTCTACGTCTCTGTCAGGCCGCCCTTGCGGCCAAGCCTTTAAATCAGACGCCCTTCTATTGGCGGTCTTGCATCAAAGCAAGGCGAAAAGGGCAAAATGCGCCGTTTCAGCGTGGCACTTTGGCCATTTATTTTACGGTGCTCACACGGAGGGCCGTTTGGAAGAGAAAACTACACGGTATTCAACGCCGCGAATCTATACTTTTGAGAATTCAGGCACCCACTTCGCTGCAAATCGAGCCAAAATGTATGTAAAATTCGAGTCACTCAAAAATGTTACAGCGTCGGCAGCCCATGTGAATTTACGCCCGACAAGATTGAATAACTCAAGCACATAACGCGCAAAAACAGTGCGCTCCGCACTGTGAAGACGCAAAATTTCTCAAATCTTTCAGGAAGTTGGTGCGGGTGGAGGGACTTGAACCCCCACGCCTTGCGGCGCCAGAACCTAAATCTGGTGCGTCTACCAATTTCGCCACACCCGCACTGCGCCTGCATCTAGCAAAGGTTTTCGGCGGTTGCGAGACCTAAAATTCCGTTTGCCCCCAAAATTATCCTTTCGAGAACTAATTTCCGCCACATTCTGCCGTAAATTAAGGGGAAGCTGAAAGAGCGGAGAAGAACATGCAGACCACAATTGAAAAAACCGGCCAGACTTTCAACGTCGCGCTTACCAAGCGTACCGGTCTTGTTGCTGGCACGACTGTTCTGACGCTCAAGGGTGAAATGAAGGTCTAAGATCTTCAGATTGGTGACCGCATCATCACACGTGATGCTGGCATGGCTGTCCTTAAAGGAATGGCTGCGACCGAAGTGACGATGGCACCGATCAAGATCAAAGCAGGTTCGCTCGGTCACAACCGTCCCGAAGCTGAAATGCTGACATCTCCTGATACGCTTATTCACATCCGCGACTGGCGTGCTCAGGCGCTCTTTGGAAAATCGCCCGCGCTGGTCCCTGCCCGCCGTCTCGTTGATGGCGAGTTCATCTCGCAAGCGGCCAAGACCCAAGTTAAGATTTTTGACCTCAAGTTCGACCGTCAACACATCATATATGCAGATGGTGTTGAGGTTGCGACCGCTGAGGTTTGAGTTCCCCTTCCAAGACGGGACCTCTAGCGCCGCCTTTTGGGCGGCGTTTCTTTTTTAATACCCTAGCCGTCTAAGGACCGCTGGGATTTGATCCGCAATATCCTCTGCAATCAAAGCTGGGCCAAAGGCGCGTGCGGCCTCCACATGGAGCCAAGTCGCGGCTTCGATTCTGTCGTGGAAATGCTCCAACGCCTTACCACCTGCGACAAGTCCCGCGATAATGCCCGCAAGGACATCGCCAGCACCCGCTGTTCCGAGCCAAGGCACACGGCGATCATAGAGCGCTGCATGGATCGAGGCGCGTCCACTTGGACTCGCAATTACGGTTGCCGCGCCCTTTAATAGAATAGTCATCCCTGAACGCTGTGCAGCGAGCCTTGCGGCCTCGAGTTTTGAAACCGAGCGCGTGCGCTCACTGAGGTCTGGGAAAAGGCGCGCAAACTCGCCTTCATGAGGTGTCATCACGGCCTGCCCTTTTACCAAGGTAAAGAGCGCGTCGGGCTTTTCCATAAAGCTCGTGAGCGCATCTGCATCGAGCACGACTTTGCGTTCTGGATTACTCAACGCAATCGCCACCATTTTCTGCGTTTCAGCCCCGACACCAAGTCCGGGGCCAAGGCACACAGACGAATAGCGCGGATCGCCAAGCAAAGTCTCAAGGTCAGCAGGGGTATCGACCTCGCGCAGCATAACGGCGTCTAGGCGCGCCGCGTTTTCGGAAATCGCAGCGCATGGCACACCAAGCGTCACCAGCCCAGCCCCCGCCCGAAGTGCAGCCCGCGCGGCAAGCCGTCCTGCACCACCGCGGCCAACGCCTCCACCGAGGACAAGGGTATGCCCGTGCTCATACTTATGAGCGCCAAGGTGATAGCCGAATGCAACACGGTCTAACCACGCCTTATCCGCCTCTACCAATTTCACCCCAAGCGAATCGCCTTTCTTCAAGCCGATGTCCACGATCACTGGCCGTTGGCTTGCGACTTCTCCAAGGAAGTGCCCGATTTTCGCCTTGTGAAAGGTTACGCAGAGATCAGGCTTCCACTCCGGTCCAAACCAGCCGCCGGTATCGACATCAAGCCCGGAAGGGCAATCAACAGCGACTGAGAACGTTGCGCTAAGCAATTCGAGCGCGCCGGCGCATTCTGATGGGAGTGTTCGAGAAAGGCCAATACCGAATAGGGCATCCACCCCCACCCTTTGGCCCCCATGAAAGGCGCTGATTGGCAGGACAGACCCGATCTCCAGCCAACGCTGATAGGACGCGTGAGCGTCTGGGGAGAGCTTTGCAGGATCACCAAACGCAAAGACATCAACGCTCCAGCCTCTTTCTTTCAAGAGACGCGCGATCACATAGCCATCACCGCCATTGTTCCCCGGACCGCAGAGGACGGCCACGCATTGCGGCGCATGCGCAAAATCGGGCCGCGCTGCGATAATGGCATCCACCACCCCGCGCCCTGCCCGTTCCATTAAATCCAATCCTGTGACTCGGCCCGTGGCGATTTGCTCGGCTTCGGCCCGACGCATCTGTGCAGCGGTGATAAGATCGTGCATAAGGGTTTCCTGTCTTTCCCTGAGCCTCACCCACCCCACTTTATCGTGCAAGCTCGAGCGCTCGCTTTGATCGCGAATTAAGCGCTCGACTGTAAAGATGCCACCAAACGTGCAAGCAAAGTTTTCAAACCGCACTTTCATCAATCATATTGCACATTTTTTAAGCAACAGGTAGGGAATTGCCGATCCGAAGGCGCGAGTCCCGCGCCGCTCGATTGTGCATGTCAGTCAGAAATGATCTGACGCCCAATGAAGCATACCTGGAGGGAGTCGCGTCCATGAAAAAGATCGAGGCGATTATCAAGCCGTTCAAGCTTGATGAAGTCAAAGAAGCTCTGCAAGAAGCGGGCGTTCAGGGTCTTTCTGTTGTCGAAGTCAAAGGCTTTGGCCGTCAGAAGGGTCACACTGAACTTTATCGCGGCGCAGAATATGTCGTAGACTTCCTGCCCAAAGTAAAAATCGAACTGGTGCTTGCAGACGATCAAGTCGAAAGCGCCATCGAAGCCATCATCGGCGCTGCCAAAACCGACAAGATCGGGGACGGAAAGATTTTCGTCTCTTCGGTCGAACAGGCAATCCGCATCCGCACCGGTGAAGTGGGCGACGACGCCCTCTAATCCGCCCCTTAAGAATTCAGTCCAAGAGGAAACTAGGGATGAACACCAAGGAAGTTCTAGCACTTTTAAAGGATGAAGACATTCAGTATGTCGACATCCGTTTCACCGACCCCAAGGGTAAGCTCCAGCACGTTACTGTTGTTGCAGATCTCGTAGACGAAGACTTCCTCGAAGAAGGCTTCATGTTCGATGGTTCGTCCATCGCTGGCTGGAAGTCGATCGACCAGTCCGACATGAAACTCATGCCCGACACCTCGTCGGCCTACATGGACCCCTTCTACGCAGAAGCAACCCTCGCAATTCACTGCGACGTTGTTGAGCCCGACACCGGCGAAGCATACGACCGTTGCCCGCGCCAGATCGCTAAGAAAGCCGAAGCTTACCTCAAGTCTTCGGGTATCGGCGACACCTCGTACTTCGGTCCGGAAGCTGAATTCTTCCTGTTCGACAACGTACGTTACTCGGTTACCCCATCCAAAGTTGCTTACCAGATCGACGCTGAAGCAGCTGCTTGGAACACCGACGCTGAGATGGAAATGGGCAACCTTGCTCACCGCGCTGGCCACAAGGGCGGCTACTTCCCGGTCAACCCGATCGACGAAGCTCAGGACATCCGTGGCGAAATGCTCTCGACCATGAAGCGCATCGGCATCAAAGTTGACAAGCACCACCACGAAGTGGCGACCTGTCAGCACGAGCTTGGCATGATCTTCGGTGGTCTTGTTCAGCAGGCCGACAACATCCAGAAGTACAAGTACATCATCCACAACGTAGCGCAGTCC
>CAYWUN010000082.1:12337-13463 GCA_964461315.1 uncultured Aestuarium sp. | reverse complement strand
AGATTGCCCGCAGTGAACTTTCGGTCAATTACCGAGTGGATGAACAGAGTGTTCATGTTCGGAACTTCGTCAATGTCGCACAGAAGGTCGCACGGAAAAGCCCACTGAAAAAGTGATGTTGGCGCCGACAGAGCATGCAGCGCCAACTATTTGCCTGTTCTTTTAGACGCCAAGCCACTTATGCTGAATATCCTGAGCCTTACGGATTTCAGCCGAGGTGCCCGACCACACAATCTGCCCCTTGCTGACGACAACTACGTCATCAGCTAACGACGTCGCAAAGCCAAAATTCTGCTCAACGATGATCATTTGCAAACCGGCCGCTTTGAGTTCCAATAGCCTATCGTGGATGAGTTTTACGATGATTGGCGCTAGACCTTCGGTGGGCTCATCAAGGATGAGCAGCTTTGGGTTCATGAGGAGTGCTCGACCTATGGTCAACATCTGCTGCTCCCCACCAGACAGCTGCATCCCACCATTGTCCAATCGTTCTCCCAGTCGAGGAAATAGATCGATCACGCGCTCTATGGTCCAAGCGCAGCCAGGGTACGAAAACCGACTTGCAGCCAATTCGAGGTTTTCTCTGACCGTCAACGAAGGGAAAATATCGCGCGTTTCCGGCACATATGCGACGCCGACCTTGGCAACATCATAAGGCGAGCCGGGCATCTTTTGACCATTGAGTTTTATTTCACCTGCCGTCGTAGGGATGAGCCCCATGATGGTCTTTAGCGTCGTCGATTTTCCAGCTCCGTTCCGCCCTAAGATGGCCAAAACTTTCCCAGGTTCCGAGGCAAATGATAGCCCATGGAGGACCTGAGTCTCACCGTAGCCAGATTCAACATTCGTCAGTTCAAGCATCTTCCCAGCTCCCCAAGTAGATTTCCTTCAAGAGCGATGATCCTCTCGCCTCTTCGGGCTGACCGTCGAATACGACTTCGCCATAATTGAGAACCGTGATTGTGTCGGCGACATCAAACGCCAAATCCATATCGTGTTCGATGATGAGAAGGGTCAAATCGCGGGGTAAGTTGTTTAGAAGGTCGTGAAACCCTTTGGACATTTCAGGCCCAACGCCGCTCGTTGGTTCGTCCATCAACAGAACCAACGGTCGCGTCGCCAATGC
>CAYWUN010000082.1:0-12237 GCA_964461315.1 uncultured Aestuarium sp. | reverse complement strand
TCGCGACCGGCAGCGCAGTGACATCCTCACCCGCTAGCATCACCTTTCCACTATCTGGAGAGATTTCGCCAACGAGCTGGTTGAACAATGTCGTCTTTCCGGCACCGTTTGGCCCAAGAATGACGCGCCGTTCACCACGTTCGAGCTTGAATGAAACGTTGCGGGTCACGTGAATAGCGCCGAAACTCTTATCCAGTCCTTTTACTTCAAGCATCGGAAACGACCTCCTCTGGATCAGTATTTCGCGTGGTATCTGCCGCTTTACGTTCAATCACCGTACCCCAACGATTTTCGATCCATCCAAAAATTCCATTGGAACGGCTCATCACAACGCCAATCAGAATTAAACCTACGATCATATGCCAGTAGCTGGTGACCGCGCTAAGTTCATGTTTAAGAACAACAAAGGCAGTCACACCAATGAGTGGGCCAACAAGCGTCCCAAGCCCACCTAGGATGATGATGACCAGGGCTTCGCCAGAAACGGTCCAACTCAACATACCTGGCGAGATGTACATGATGTGTTGCGCCGCCATGACGCCGGCCAAGCCCGCGATCATGCCAGATACGCCAAAGACATCAGCCTTTACCCGCCAAACTGTAAGACCGAGCGCCCGCATTCTCTGTTCGTTATGCATCACGCCTGACAGGGAGCGACCTAAGCCAGAACGGAGAACTTGCACACACATACCGTAGACCGCGACCAACAAAGCCAAACAGAAGAACACAAATGTGCGGCTATCATTCAGATCGAGTCCGATAATGCTCAGGTCTAGCCGCGACATTCCTCCGATACCGTCATCACCCCCAAAGAAGGGTGTTTCAAAGATGTAAGAGTATCCCATCTGGCCAAACGCTAATGTTGCCATAATGAAATAGATACCATGGCTGCGCGAACATATCGCACCAATTGCCCAACCGATGAGGCCAGTGATCGCAGATGCGAGGGCCATTGATGCGATCGGCGTTAGACCCGCCTTGGTGCTCAGAAGGGCATAGCCATAGGCGCCCACACCCATCAATGCGCCGTGGCAAAGAGATACCATGCCGCCAAAGCCCGCGACCATATCCAACGCCAATACAAGCATGGCGAGGATCAAAATCTCGGTGAGAATTTCGAGGCCAAAATAGGACGCCGTCATCGCTTGAAAAAGACCAGCGAGCGCGAGCACCACAAGAACCGCATATCTTAGAGTGTTATGTCGAAACATCGTATCAACCTTTCGCTGGGAAGAGCCCAGACGGGCGGATCACAAGCACGGCAGCAAGCAGCGCATAGATCAGCACCGAGGACAGTTGAGGCGCCAGAACAGCACCAAAGGTCTGGATCACACCAAAAATCAGAGAGCCTGCAATCGCGCCTTGAAGAGATCCAAGACCTCCAATGACGATCACAATTAGAGTCGGAATGAGGATGTTAAGCCCCATGTCTGGTGTGACACTCAACAATGGGGCAGCGACTGCCCCTGCCAGACCGGCAAGTCCACAACCGACACAAAAGACTACAAAGAAGAGCCGTTCGACGTTGATGCCGAGGCAAGCCGCCATAGCATCATTATCAACACCAGCGCGGATCATTGCGCCGATCTGAGTGTTTCGCAGGACAAAAGCCAAGCCCGCGAACACCACGCCACCCAATCCGATGATGAATAGGCGATATGTAGGGTAGTCTGTTCCTAGAATTGCCACACGGCCTGACAAAACCTGAGGGAATTCAATCGCTAAGGCGATATCGCCCCAAAGGAGCCGAGTAAGGTCGAGAAAGACAAAAATCAGACCAAAAGTCACCAAAACCTGTGACATTGGGCCGGATTTACGCATTCGTTTGATGAAGCCTGCATAGAGAAAAATGCCGACAACTGCGACAAGAATGGGCGCAACAAAGAAGCCAGCCCAATACCCACCGATCGCGGCGACCGACGCCGCAAAATAGGCGCCCATGGCATAAAGCGAACCATGGGCGAGGTTCACAAAATGCATCAAACCGAAGATGACGGTCAGGCCGATTGATAGCAGGAACAAGAGCATAGAGAGCTGAAGCGAATTCAACGCTTGCAAGGTCCAAAAGCTCAAATCGTAAGTCATTTTATGTCCTCCCCACATAAAAGCCGGCCGCGTTTCTGCGGCCGGCTTATCTAGTTTCAGTTCGAAACGGTTGGCATCTCACAGCCATTGAGCGGATCTGCCTCAGCAGGCAATTCAGCCAGAATGCGCTGGGTCAGTGCGTTCTCACCCATGACCGTTTCGTAGACGTAGATCGGCTGCACCACATTGTTCGTGGCTGGGTCGATAGAGAGAGCGCCACGAGGACCTTCAAAGCTGACCTGACGAAGCGCGTTCGCGAGTGTTTCACGATCCGATGCACCGGACTTCGTTGCTTCGATCAGAGCACGTCCCGCGTCAAAGCCCTGCACCGCATATTCAGAGGGAATGCGGCCCGTTGCTGCCTTGAATGCCTCTACAAACGCGAGGTTCGATGCGGTCTCGATGGTCGGGACATAATGCAGAGCAGTAATCACACCCTCAGCAGCTTCGCCTTCTGCATCAACATAAAGCTGAGAGGTCAAAAATCCCGCGCCATAGAGCGGCATTTGTTCGCTCAGACCAAAGCTATCGTATTGCTTCACGAAAGAAATCGCTTCGCCGCCTGCGTAGAACACGTAGATCGCTTCAGCGCCGCTTGCCTGTGCTTGTGCAAGGTATGGACCGAAGTCTTGGGTATTCTGGAACGGCGTGAAATCTTGACCCGTGATTTCCCCACCCGACGCAGTAAAGGTTTCGGCAAACGCATCTACCATTTGGCGGCCAGCAGCGTAATCAGGTGCCAGAGTGTAAACCTTCTGGATCCCTTGGTCGTGCATCCAGCGCCCCATCGGCCGGTTCACTTGACCGTTCGAAAAGGACATGCGTGTGATGTAAGGTGAACAGGCCGATCCTGTTGCCTCATCATTGCCAGCGTTCGCCACAATTAGCGGCACCCCCGCGCCATGCACCATGTCACGGACCGCCCCCAGAACGCCAGAGCTTACGATCCCTGCAATCACATCCACCTCATCCTGCAAAATCAACTTACGTGCTTTTGCGAGCGCCACAGGCGGTTTCACTTCTGTGTCTTCACGAACAATCTCAAAGGTGGCGTCGGTCTCAGAACCAAACTGTTCCATCGCGATATTGAAACCGGTCTCGATATCGTTGCCAAGGGCGGCATAGACACCCGAGAACGGAAGCAACAACCCAACTTTGATATCTTCGGCTTTTACCGGCATAGTTAGTGCCGTAGCGAACCCAAGGGCCGCCAGTAGTGTATGTCTCATTTTCTCTCCTCCGATGAAAAAGACAACTATTTTTCAGATATTTACCCCAGATCCCCACCACCTACTGGAACAGTAACTCCGGTGATGTAGGAGGCGTCATCTGACGCCAAGAACAGGATCGGGCCGACCTGCTCATCGAGCGTGCCATAACGTTTCATGAACGAAGATTGGATCGTTTGATCGACGATTGTTTGATACCAATCGGCGCGCTGCTCGGCCTCTGCGTTAGGATTTCGAGGCACAATGCGAGGTGGTGCTTCGGTTCCACCGGGAGCTGTCGCAACCACACGAATACCGCGCTCTGCGACTTCCCAAGCGAGGCTAGCGGTAATTGCGTTCACGCCACCCTTTGCCGCTGCATAAGGCACTCGGTTCAGACCCCTCGTCGCAATCGATGAGACGTTTACAATCACGCCAGAGCCTTGCGGCAACATGTGTTCAATGGCCGCCCGACAACAGTAAAGCGTTGGGAACAATGATCGACGCACTTCGGCATCGATCTGATCCGCTTCATAGTGTTCGAACGGTTTAGCCCAAATCGTGCCACCGACGTTATTCACGAGAACATCAATACGACCCCATGTGTCGACAGCGTGTCTGATCGCTGCCTCACAGCCAGCCCATGTCTCTAGATCGACCGAGATTGCCGTGGCCTGACCACCTGATGCCAGAATGGAAGCAACCACATCATCACGTGCTGGAGACCGGTCAACGATTACGACCTTTGCACCCTCAGCGGCTGCGCGTTCAGCGACGTTGCGGCCAATACCTTGGGCAGAGCCTGTGACGACCATTACTTTATTTTGGAACCGCCCCATCATGCTGCAGCAGCCCCTACTTCGGTTGGATTGAACTTCTCAAAGTAGAAGTTCTTTGGCTCAACACCCAGAGATCCGAAATGCTTGCGCACTGCATCTACCATCGGAGGCGGCCCACAAAGATAGACGTCACAATCACCGTCAAAGAGGTCCATTGCATTGATATGATCCGTGACGAAGCCCTTGCGTTCATGGTCATCGTCCGAAGACGCGACAATGGTGATCACGGTTACATTGTCGATTTGATCTGCAAGGTGGGTGATCCGCTCCATCTCGACGAGGTCAGCCGCGCGGGTGACAGCATAATAAAGAACAATCGGTTGATCAGAACCCTGCACCGCGCATTGTTCCAACATTGACAGGAAAGGCGCCATGCCGGTTCCGCCGGCGAGCCAGATCTGTGGCCGCTCAATCGGGCGCAGGTAGAACGAACCCATCGGACCGGTAAGCTGCACCTTATCGCCGGCCTTTGCTGCATCACCGAGGTAGGTGCTCATCAGACCACCCGGAAGGTTGCGGATCAGAAAGGATGCATTGTTCGCACCAGGACGTGACGAGAACGAATATGAACGGTGTTTTTCGGTGCCTGGAACACTTACATTAACGTATTGCCCAGGCAAAAAGTTGATCGGTTTGTCGAGCTTAATGTGCAAACCAAACGACGTTTCAGACTGAACCTCAACGCCTACCACCTCAGCATCAACGACCTCTGGGGCTGTTTTGCAGACCGCCGACGATGCTGGAACGCGCAAAACGCAGTCGCTCTCGGGGATCATTTGACAGGTCAAGACATAGCCCTGCTCTGCCTCTTCCTCTGACATTGACTCGTCCATGTAGAATTCGAGTTCGTATTCGCCTTTTTCAGCGAAGCACTTGCATGTCCCACAAACGCCGTCTCGGCAGTCCATAGGCAGGTTAATTTTTTGGCGGAAGGCAGCGTCTGTTACCTTCTCGTCATCATCGCACTGGATGACGCGGGTCACGCCATCTTCGAAATTCAGGGCAACGTTATAGGTGGTCATGGCATACTCCTCCCTTGGCCGCGCACCCGATTAGGGATGCGCGGAAATATTGATCGTCCAGTCTGCAAAGATCAGATGTGGTAAACGTCGATCACGTGGTGAATGTGGTCATTCTTGAGAACGACTTTCTTATCGGTGATCAGTAGCTTTTGGCCTTCGGTGCTGATCGTGTAGAACGATGTTCCCCAGTGCTGATCCGTCGCGCCATAGCGATAGCTGAGCGTCTGCCAGTTAAAGCGGACCTTCACCTCATTGGCCGAATGTTCAACAATCTCGATACCAGAGATGTAATGATTGGTCCGAGGCTCTGGCAGCGATGTCGCCGATGACCGATCCGTTTTGATACGGAAAACGCGATCCTCAATCCCTTGCTTATTGGGATAATACATCAACGACATTTCGTTCTGAGGGTCTTCGGTCAGAGTGTCGTAATCATCCCAAGCAGGCATCCAAAATGGGCAATCGGCATGATAGAAACTCAGCCAGGTATCCCAGTCACGATCATCAAGCGCGCGGGCCTCTGCGAAAAGAAACGCCTGAAGCTCTTCGAAGCCGATTGTCGATGAAGTCATAGTTTTATCGAGTGTTGCGATGTTCATTGTTCGGTCCTCCATCACTCAGCTGCGGTTTGAATTGCAGGAGCGTTTTCGCGCTCTTTGGCGATGGCATCGCCCATACGTTCAGACCAATTGGTGTGTTGAACCACAAAAAGGCCTTCATCTTCGGTGCGGGCACCCGAAAGAAGCGGGTTGATACCCAATTCTTTGGCATCCGCGTCCGGCCCCTCAATCCATTGGGTCGCGCCACGAGTAAGGTCGTTCCATTTGGCATGAGCTGCGCCAGAATAGCCGCGTTGAGTAGCGCGGAACTCTTCTGTGTCGTCGGGCGTCGCCATACCGGACGCGTTGAAGAAGTCCTCATATTGGCGGATACGGCGCGCACGTGCTTCGGCACTCTCGCCCTTGGGCGCGATGCAATAGATCGTCACTTCAGTCTGATCGACACTGATTGGGCGGAACACGCGGATTTGCGAGCTAAACTGGTCCATCAGGAAGACGTTCGGATAGAGGCACAGGTTGCGAAGAACACCTACCATCCAGTCCGCTTTGGTTTTTCCGTATTTTTCCGTCCATTCAGCAAGACGCGGATAGTTCGGACGATTGGTCGGATCTGCCCATTCAGTCCAAAGCAGGATATGACCGTTTTCATAAGCGTGGAACCCGCCGCGCTGTTTCGCCCACTTCGACGCGTCAGTTGCTTTGATCGCATCTTCTTTGCCGTCGTCAGTGCGGTGCGCAGTCGTTGCCACATAGTTCCAGTGAACAGCGGAGACGTGATAGCCGTCAGCACCGTTTTCTGCCTGCAGTTTCCAGTTGCCGTCGTAGGTATAAGTGGACGAACCACGAAGAACTTCGAGCCCCTGATCGGCTTGATCTACGATCATATCGATCATTTTGCGAGCTTCGCCCAGATACTCTTCAAGCGGTTTCACGTCTGCATTCAGTGACCCAAACAAGAAGCCACGATAGTTTTCGAAGCGCGCGACCTTGGTCAGGTCATGGCTGCCGTCCTGATTGAACTGCTCAGGGTATCCTGCCCCTTTCGGGTCTTTGACCTTCAACAGCTTGCCGGTATTCGAGAACGTCCAACCATGGAACGGACAGGTGAATGTCTTTTGATTGCGGCGCTTAAAGCGGCAGAGTTGCGCGCCACGGTGGGAACATGCGTTGACCAACGCGTGCAAATCACCGTCTTTGTCACGGGTTATCACCACTGGGGTACGCCCCATGGTCAGCGTAAAGTAATCGCCGGGTTCAGGGATCTGGCTCTCATGAGCCATGTAAATCCAGTTGCCTTCAAAGATGTGTTTGATTTCGAGTTCAAACAGATCCTCGTCCGTAAAGATATCACGGCGGCAGCGGAAGATACCGTTCTCGGGATCATCCTGGATCGCGCCGCTTAGACGTGCTTCGAATTCATCTAGGTTCGACTGTGTAAACATTTTCTCTCCTCCTTGAGTGTGATCGTCCCCGACGACCAACCCGTTTTCCTGTTCGCGGCGCTTACCCTGCGACCGCTGTGATGGTCCGTCCGCGGTCGCGGCGGAATGAATTGATTTTGTCCTCGTCGAGAGACGCCCCGATCCCTGATCCCGTGGGGATTTCGACGTGGAAATCGCGATAGCGGATCGGGTCTGCTAAAATTTCATCGGTGAGCAATAGCGGGCCGAACAATTCGGTGCCCCAGCTCAATTCTTCGACAGTCGCAAAGAGTTGGAGTGCCGAAGCAGTCCCGAGACCTGTTTCCAGCATTGTCCCGCCATACAAACCAAGGCCGGCAGCTTGTCCGATCGCAATTACCTCAGAGGCGCGCTTCAGCCCCCCCGACTGAGCGACTTTAACTGCGAAAACATCCGCGGCCTTCGCGCTCACAATTTCGATGGCATCTTCAGGTCCATTCAGTGCTTCATCTGCCATCACCGCAATCTTGAAGCCGCTGGTCAGCTCTGACATTGCGCGACGATACCGAGCTGGAACTGGCTGTTCGACCAACTCGCACCCAACGTCTTCGAGACCTGCAAGCCCCCACCGTGCGTCCTGAAGCGACCAAGCAGTGTTGACGTCAACGCGAATGCTGGCTTTGTCTCCCACTGCTGCTTTGATCTTGGCGACATGGGCAACGTCGTCACGAACGCCGCGCTTGCCGATCTTGAGCTTAAAAATGTTGTGGCGACCGATCTCGATCATCTCCAGCGCTTCGGAAATATCCGTTTCGGAATTCCCCGAAGCCAAAGTCCATGCGACCGGCAGTCGGCTATGCACCGCCCCACCAAAAAGCTGAGATAATGGGACGCCTAGTCGCTTCCCAAGGCCATCCCAAAGTGCCGTCTCCACAGCTGTTTTTGCGATGCGATTTGCTTTGACGAGTTTATCAATGAGCTGAACTGCGTCATTTACGTTGTCGGCATCACGACCAACGAGAACCGGTGCGATATACGTATCGATGGCTGATTGAATGCTCTCTGGGCTTTCAGGACCATAGCTGAGCCCACCGATAGTGGTCCCTTCCCCTATCCCTTCAGAACCGTCAGAGAAACGGATACGCACCAAGACAGCAGACTGAGTGCGCATCGTAGCCATCGAGAGGACGTGGCCGCGAATGGTCGGAATGTCGAGGATACAGGTCTCGATTTTGTCGATCTTGTTCACGAGAAGTTACCACGCTGTTGTCATTTCGTTGGGTGATAACTGGCGGTTTAGGGGGGTATCTGTCGATGATTGCGCAGGTCTCGGGTGATACCTTCTGGTGCTAACGTCCGTTCTCCTATGCCACCTCGAGAACTAAAAAGGCCGATGTGATTTATCACACCGGCCTTTGTTTTAATGACGTATCCCTCGCAGAACCTCATCAACTGATCGTTCTGTTCTGGGCTTGTATGCTGGCAGAATCCAACCGCAAATCAAACTGCCGACACGGATCACGAGCGCAATTAAAAACCCTGCTGCTGACGATGCGGGGATCGTGACACCGAGCATGTAGAGAATGACAAAGGTAGAAGCACCTGACATTGCGGCCGCGACATAGATCTCGCGACGCATTAGAACTGAGGGTTCTCCCGAAAGAAGGTCACGGATAATCCCCCCTAAGGTCCCAGTGAACATCCCCATCGCGACCGCAATAACACCTGAATTCGTCTCTATGAGCCCCTTATAGGCACCCATCGTCGCATAGGCGGACAGCGCGATTGCATCTAACCACAAGAGCACCCGATACCGAGACTCCAATAAGTGAGCCGAGAAAAAGAGAACGGTAGCAACGGCGATACAAACAATCAGATAAACCGGATTTTGCACCCAGAATACGGGAGACCCTATGACAAGGTCTCGGACCGTTCCCCCGCCTATGCCAGTTGCCGTCGATAGAAACAGAAATCCAATAGGATCGAGCCGCTTGCGCGAGGCTGCGAGTGCGCCCGTAGCCGCAAACAAGGCAACACCGATGTAGTCAAAAAAGATGAAGGTATCCATGGCACGTCCTCTCATGGCAAGAAGGGAGCACCACTGTCGGTGCTCAGATCATTGGTGGCACCTACAGGCAAATTTTGTTTTCAGTCAAGATAGTCTCTATGTAAGACTATTTTTCTGATTCTAGCATTTTCTTGTACTCGTCAGACGTCACCCAATTACCAAGTCGGGCGAGAATATGATCAAGGGCCTCTAGCTCTTGGGCAGACAAAGGATCGGTCAAGATTACCTCCAAACGGTCAGAGACCGCTCGCGCCACCTGACGGGTCTGCTTCCCTTTGTCTGTGGTCGAGAGCATGAAAACACGCGCATCAGAGGTCGAATTTTCCCGAACAATCAGCTCTCCAGCGATCAGGGCCTGAATGATTCGAGAGGTTAAACTTCTATCAAACCCAGTAATTTTAGATATTTCCGCGAAAGTCGTTCCAGGAAAATCGTCAATTAACCTAAGGACTCGAAGTTCTCGAATGCGGCATCCCGTTTCTCTTAAGAATATCTCATCGTTCGCAGCAATCGCTTCCTGAGCAACGATGTTGAGCCGGTACGTGAGCCGTTCATTTTTGAAAACGTTATCTTTTTTCATGGCGGTCATCCTGTCTAACACCCCGAGACTTTAACAAGACATCCAAGAGCATTTCCACTTAAAAATATTCTCACGTTAAAATTATATTGCCAGATTTATTTCACTGTGAGAATATCTTCAACTGAAAGTAAGTGGGATATCATCCGATGTTTACGAAGTGGTACTATGAAAATCGCGAGCGGTCCGAACGCTGGCTTCGGGAGCTTCATCAGCACCCCGAAATCGCGTTCGCAGAGACACAAACTGCGAATTTCGTCGCGACCAAACTGCGCTCATTCGGCTTTGAGGTTGAAACTGAGGTCGGCGGAACCGGGGTGGTCGGCACGCTTCATGGTCAAAACATCAGCGATCCGAACGCAACGCGCTGCATCGGCTTTCGCGCCGAGCTGGATGCCCTGCCCATGGTAGAGAAATCTGCCGTGAGCTACGTATCTAACATCCCAGACCGCTTCCATGGGTGCGGCCACGACGGCCATATGGTCACCGCTTTGACTGCGGCGGCCTACTTATCAGAACACTCTGATTTCTCAGGCACCGTTCGCTTCATTTTTCAACCTGCTGAAGAGACCCTCTCTGGGGCGCGAATGATGCTCCGTGATGGCCTTTTCACAAAATTCCCATGCGACGAACTCTACGCATTGCATAACATTCCGGGGATACAAAAAGGATGTGTGGCGATACCCAGTGGTGCCGCCTTATCGTCAGCTGATGACATAGATATCAAAATCCATGCAAAAGGCACGCATGGATCGATGCCACATACGGGTCAGGACGCCATCGCGGCCGCCTCACACTTGATCTCAACGATCCAGCAAATCGCGACCCGCGTTATCGATGCCCGTAATACTGGTGTCATTTCGTTTGGAACGATCCAAGGTGGAACGGCACGAAATATTCTTCCTGACACTCTCGAAATGTCAGGGACAATGCGCACCACGGACCAGTCCACTCGCGACCGCCTAGCTCAGCTCATCAATGATACTGCCCAATCGACAGCAGCCCTCTTTGGCGTCGATATCGAGGCAAAAATAGAAAGCGTAGCGCCAGAAACAATGAACCACCCTACCTGCGTGGACGCCGTGGTTCAGTCAGCCTCAGCCGTCGTTGGGCCGGATCAAGTCATCCAGAATGCCCGCAACATTATGGCATCCGAAGACTTCTCAGAATTCGCAGCGTTGATCCCTGCTGCGTATTTCTTTGTGGGGCAAGACGGACAAATGCCACACCACCCCGAATATGCATTCGATCCCGACATCATTCCGATCGGTGCCGCGATTTTTGCTGATCTGGCAAGAACGCGAACGTCTTTATCAAACACCTTATCATCTATGGGAGGAAAAGATGATGAACTTTAAACCAACGCTCTACGCCACGATTTTGGGAAGTGCTGCCCTTCTGATTTCGAACGGATCAGAAGCTAACGCAGAAGTCCTGACAATGTCTTCTTGGGTGCCGCCAACGCACTTCATTCATACTGACATCTTGGTTCCTTTCACAGAAAAGGTCGCCGAAGTTACCGACGGACGCGTCACTGTGATGATCCTTCCCGCACCCTTGGCGAGCCCGCCACAGCACTGGGAGCTGGCACGCAATGGCGTCGCCGACATCACTTGGGGCAACTTCACCTATGAACCAGAGCGCTTCGTCTCCTTTTGGTTCGCTGAATTCCCTGGCGCTGGTGTAAATGGCGAGGCTCAGAGCCGAGCACTTTGGCGCACCTACCAAAACTACCTCGCTGACAACTCTGTCTTCGATGGTGTCAAACTTCTTGCGGTTGGCATGTTTGGCGGCGGACAACTGCACCACGGCAATGCCGCTGTGGTGTCACCAGCAGACATGCAAAACGCCAAGTTCCGTATGGGAGGCCCAATCCAAGAGGAACTGCTCACCGCTCTTGGCGCTGTGCCCGTCGCGGCACCAGCAACTAAGGCTTACGAGATGCTCGAAAGCGGCGTCATCGATGGCTCTCTCCACACGATGGAGTCTGTTGTCAATTTCCGCCTCGAAGACAGCCTGAAATACCACACTGTTTTCCCCGAAGGTTTCTATGACGCAACTTTCTTTGTGGCCATGAATGGCGCAAAGTGGGAGGCCCTTTCGGACGATGACAAGCAGGCAATTGAAGGCATTGCCGGTGAAGAGCTTTCTGCCGCTTGGGGACGCAATTTCGACGAACAAACCGTCGCAGCCTCTGCGAAACTCGCAGAAGCTGGACATGAAATCGTTGAAGCCTCGCCTGAACTGATTGCTGCCGTCGAGGAAATCCAATCTGCAATGACCGCAGAATGGATCACAGCCGCAAAGGATGCAGGCGTGAATGATCCGCAGGCCATGATGGACTTCTATCACTCGACATATCGCGATCTGGTCGCGAATTGATCCCATACCACACTGGCCGGAGATTTTAACGGACCTCCGGCCACATTGGAGAACTCTCGACGTGTCCAAAATTATCTGGAGAATACGCCACTCTGT
>CAYWUN010000081.1:0-13506 GCA_964461315.1 uncultured Aestuarium sp. | reverse complement strand
GCCTTCAGTGGGACATCGACCGCGTGATCCGCGACTATCCGGATGTCAAACTGACGGCGACCAAGGAAATGATGGTCTAAGATTTGGGGCGACGCGAGTTGCCCTTTTTCTTTGCCCCTCTTTGCAGCCCCCTGCCCTTCGCCTATTGATTGAATACCGAAACGTGGGAGCCGTATGTGTCCGACTTAGACAAGACATTCAACGAAGGTCTTTGGCCGCTCGTCCAGATTTGGCGCAAGCGCCGCGCGCCGATCAATATCGCGCCAGAAGATGGCTTCCCTGAACTGGATGTTGATTTTGGGCCGATGGCGCGTCGCACGATTTTGGCTGAGACGGAGCTCAACACAACGAGCGACTCGGGCCTCGTTCGCCGCGCCTCGGAAATGATCCCAGAATTTGTCGGCAAGTCCTACCTATCATTTTTCAACTCGCTCCTCATCATGATCCTGCGCAAACGGGAATGGCCTGATCACGCCCCAGCGCTATTCAACCGCCTCTGGCGCGAGCAGGGAGAATTCCTATGTGACGAATTGAACCCGCGTTGGCTTATCTCTTCGATCATTACCTTTGCCGATCATGGCGAGACGGAAATGGATCGCAAAGTGGGACAAACACTTAACGTCATGTTTTCCATGATGAAACTATATGAAAGTGAGCGCCTTTATTCCGGCTACGACCCCTCGCAGCCCTTTCCACTGAGCCACCGCCGCAATGCGCCGCTGCCACTCACTATGCCGCACTTTTCGCTCCTTGAAGGTGATCTCGAGGTCAACTTGATCGCGCCAATCATGGAGGACGCTCGGATGGCTCCAACGGCAGGACCACTGGCAATCCATCTCTTGCGCGTGCTCAACCTTGATGGGCGCAACATGTTCCGCCGCCTCTCAGAAATGCGCAAAGAAGCCGAAGCAGAGCAAAAGTAGGGCTAAACCCCTCACAGATTGACGTTTTGCGCAGATACCGCTATGTGAGCGCATCCCGAATTGAGGGATTCCGCCGCGGGGCGCCCTGACTATTGCGCTCCATAACCCAAAGGCACGTGGGACCGTCCCTGTGCCAAAGCTTGGACGCTAATGACCACATTCTCAGAACTGAACCTCGATCCGAAGGTTCTCAAGGCCATCTCCGAAGCAGGCTATGAGACCCCCACCCCAATTCAGGCTGGCGCAATTCCCGCCGCCCTTACCGGCCAAGACGTGCTTGGCATCGCCCAAACGGGCACAGGTAAGACAGCGAGCTTCACGCTCCCGATGATCCACCTTCTTGGTCGTGGACGCGCCCGTGCGCGTATGCCGCGTAGCCTCGTTCTTTGCCCGACCCGCGAACTTGCGGCTCAGGTGGCGGAGAACTTTGACATCTATGCAAAATACACCAAACTGACCAAGGCACTCTTGATAGGTGGCGTTTCGTTCAAAGATCAGGATGCTTTGATAGATCGCGGTGTTGATGTTCTTATCGCAACACCTGGCCGTCTTCTCGACCATTTCGAGCGTGGTAAGCTCCTGCTGACTGGCGTTCAGATCATGGTGGTCGACGAAGCCGACCGTATGCTCGACATGGGTTTCATTCCCGACATCGAACGTATCTTCAACCTGACGCCGTTTACGCGTCAGACGCTGTTCTTCTCGGCCACAATGGCACCAGAGATCGAGCGCATCACCAACACATTCCTTTCGGCTCCCGCTAAGGTCGAGGTTGCCCGTGCCGCAACGACGTCTGAAAACATCACCCAAGGCGTTGTGATGTTCAAAGCCTCGCGCCGCGATCGTGAAGGAAGCGAAAAGCGCAGGCTCCTACGCGCTCTGATCGACAAAGAGGGTGACGCTTGCACCAACGCGATCATCTTCTGCAATCGCAAAGCTGACGTGGATATCACCGCCAAATCGCTTCGCAAATATGGCTATAACGCCGAGGCGATCCACGGTGATCTTGACCAGTCGCACCGCATGAAGACGCTCGAAGGCTTCCGCAATGGCGAAGTGCGCTTCCTTTGCGCCTCTGACGTCGCTGCGCGAGGACTCGATATTCCCGCTGTGAGCCATGTCTTCAACTTCGATGTGCCCAGCCATGCAGAAGACTACGTGCACCGTATTGGCCGCACGGGTCGTGCTGGCCGTAAGGGCGCTGCGGTTATGATCTGCTCTCCGCGCGACGAGAAGTACTTCGACGCTGTGGAAAAGCTGGTCCAGATCGAAATCCCTCGCATCGAAAACCCTGTGCCTGTCGAAGCGCCGAGCGCCTCAACCGAAGACGGCGGCAACGAGGACAAGCGCCGCTCGTCCCGTTCACGTCGTGGCAAGCGGGGCGAAGACAAACACACTGATGCGCCTAAAGCTGCGAACACTAATGAGACGCAAGAGGTCGAAGCCAAGGCAGAGCGTCAGGAGCCCAAGCGCGAAGAACGCCGCGAGGATCGCCGTGATGATCGCAACCATGATCGCGGCAACCGAGGCAACCAACACCGCCGCGGCAACCAAGACAGCTTTATCGGTATGGGCGACGACGTTCCCGAGTTCATCCGACTGAGTTTTGCCGAGCGGCAAGCCAGCTAAGTAAGAGACAGAAAAAAGGCCCGCTCAACTGGCGGGCCTTTCGCTTTTGTGGGTTCGGGATCAGCTCAGGCGGCTGATCACCACGACGACCTCTGGCTTTTTGCCGATCTCTGCTTGAGTGACGCGGCGAGCAACTTGGGTAAGCTCTTTCTCTAGCTTGTCATCGTCGGTGAGAACCTTGTCGTCAGCACGCATGAGATATTGGTTCAACTCGCCTTCGAGCACTTCGACCAGAGCGGCATTGTTCCGGCCCGTTTCAGGAAGACCGTTCACCTCGCACCACGGCTCGCCTAGCGGTTCGTCGTTTTCGTCCATGATGAGCGTCACGACAACAAGGCCGTTTAGCGCCATTCGGATACGGTCGCGCACAATTCCGTCAAGCGCGCCGATCTGCACCGAACCGTCAAGATAGGTGCGTCCGGTCTCGACGTATTCCGCGACATGCGGGTAGTTGCTTGTGAGATCGATCATCATGCCGTTCACGGCAACGATGGAGCCGATGCCCTTGGCCTCGCCCAATTTGGCATGTTCACGCAAATGGCGGTGTTCGCCATGCATGGGAACGAGCATCTTGGGCTTGACGATGTCGTGCATCTTTTCAAGGTCAGGACGGTTTGCGTGGCCCGAGACGTGATAAAGACCGCCACGATCATCGACAACGTCAACGCCTTTTTCCGAAAGCTGGTTCATAATGCGGATCACGCCGCGTTCGTTGCCCGGAATGGTTTTGGACGAGAAAAGGAACGTGTCCCCTTCTTTGAGGGTCAGACCCATATACTTGCCATTCGCCAATTGTGCCGAGGCAGCACGACGTTCGCCTTGGGACCCCGTCACAAGAAGCAGAAGGTTCTGGCGCGGCACATCAACCGCATCTTCGGCAAGGATCGTCTTGGGGAAGTTGTCGAGAACGCCAGTTTCGAGACCCGCTTCAACCATACGGCGCATCGCACGCCCTAGAAGGCAGATGCTCCGTCCTGCCTTATCTGCAGCCGTGGCAATGGTTTTCAGACGAGCGATGTTCGAAGCAAAAGTCGTCGCAACCACCATGCCGGTCGCGCTTTTGAAGAGCTCTTCGATCGGATCAGCCAGCGTCGCTTCAGAACGCCCCGCAGCAGGCGAGAAGACGTTGGTCGAATCGCACATCAGCGCGCGAACGCCATCCTTCGAGGCCTCTGCCCAAAACGCCTCGTCAAAGGGATCGCCTACGACAGGAGTATGGTCGATTTTAAAGTCGCCTGAGTGCATCACGCGGCCCGCAGGCGTGTCGATCACAAGCCCCGAACTTTCAGGGATCGAGTGAGACACAGGGATAAACCCGACTTTGAAGGGCCCAAAGGTCGACATGTGCGGATAAGCAGGAACTGTGTGAACCGTGCCATCAGGCAATCCCACATCAGCCATCTTCAGTCGTGCGATGTGAGCCGTGAACTCACGGGCATAAACAGGTGCGCCAAGACGCTCCCAGAGATGCCCGACTCCGCCAACGTGATCCTCATGCGCGTGGGTGATCAGGATCGCCTCGATCCGGTCCTTGCGCGCCTCAAGCCAGCTCACATCGGGCATAATGAGATCAACGCCTGGCGACGTATCCATATCAGGGAAGGTTACACCCAAATCGACAACGATCAGGCGTTCTTTGTCAGGTTCACCATAGCCATAGACGTATGCGTTCATCCCGATTTCGCCAGCGCCGCCGAGCGGCAAGTAAATCAGGCGGTTGGTGCTTTTCGCACTGCTCATGTAGTTTCCTTATTATAGTCATTGATGACGGTTAGCCCGTGCATCGTGAGATCGTCTTCGATTGCGTCGAACAAATTTTCGGCCTGTTCGAACAGACGGGCGAGCCCGCCGGTGCCAATAATCTTCATGGGGCGATCGTATTCGGCTCGGATGCGCGCACATATCTCGCGCACGACGCCAACGTAGCCCCAGTAAACGCCTGACTGCATGCAGGCGACAGTGTTGGTCCCGATCACCCCTGCGGGACGGCTTATATCGACATGAGGTAGCGCAGCAGCAGCGTGGTGCAAGGCCTCGAGGCTCAGGTTTACACCCGGTGCAATCACACCGCCTACATACGCGCCATCTTGGGCAACAACGTCGAAAGTGGTGGCAGTTCCGAAATCGACAACAATCAAATCACCGCCGTGACGGTCAAATGCCCCTGCCGAGTTCACAAGGCGATCAGGGCCAACAGTCGTGCCCGCATCGACGCGCGGGGGAATGGGCAGCGCACATTCGGGTTTACCCACAACGAGCGGACGACAGTTGAAATAGCGGTCCGCCAAAACTCGTAGGTTAAAAACCACGCGCGGAACAGTCGAAGATATGATCACTTCGTCGATTTCGACGTCCACTTTGCGATGCTGCATCAGCGTAGCGAGCCAGACGTAATACTGGTCTGCCGTGCGCTGCCACTCAGTAGAAGTGCGCCACGTCGCAAGAAACTCGGAGCCGTTCCAGATCGAGAAAACGGTATTGGTGTTACCACAATCAATGGCCAGAAGCATGGCCTTCCCCTTCGTTAAAAATAGACGTCCGCGGCGGTCACGGTCACATGTCCCCTGCCCGTCAATAGAACCAGATTGCCTTCGATGTCGATGGTCTCGAAGATACCCGAGATGTTTTCCTTGGGCAGGCGCGCCGTAATCATCTCACCCAGTTTGATCGCATGGCGAAGCCAGTCCTCGCGAATACGCTCGAAACCGAAATAGGCGAGTTTATCCTCTTGCGTGGCATAGGTGTCCGCAAGAACGGTTAGGAAGTCCTTTGGCGTGACATGCACGGCACATGCCTCGGCCAGTGATATCGGCCCAAAGTCGGCATCTGGCGCGCGCTCTGGTGCATGCGCAAGATTGACGCCGATGCCGATGGAAAGCCACTCAAGCCGCTCAGCAGTCCCGCTACTTTCAAGTAGAATGCCCGCGATCTTGCAGCCATCTAGCAGCACGTCGTTCGGCCATTTTAGACCAAGCCGCGTGCGGTCTACATAAATCGCCAAAGCTTCATAAAGCGCCAAGGCGGCAAGAAACGACCGCTTTGCCCCATCCGCAGGCGTCGCGGCGGGTTTAAAGATCAAAGTCGACGAAAGGTTTCCATGCGGGTCTGCCCATGGTCTTCCGCGCCGCCCACGACCGTTGGTTTGGCGGAGTCCCAAGATCCAAGTCGGAGAACGGACAAAAGCCGCGCGTCGCGCGGCTTCTGCCATAGTGCTGTCCACCTCATCAAGAACTACGAGTTCGTAGCCCTCGGGCCAGACGGCTTTTGCTTCGTCGTTAGTTGACAAGCGTCTGAGCCGCCGCCGCTGCGAGAGGTTCGATACCAAAGAGGTTCACGATACCAACCACCATGATGAACGCCGAGCCCATGAGCATTGCCCAAGCGGTCGGAGCCATATTCGTTTCAAGCCCTTCGGATTCCTTGCCGAAGTACATGAAGTACACAACGCGGAGGTAGTAGAATGCGCCAACAACCGAGGCAACAACACCTGCAATGGCGAGCCATGCAAGACCTGCATCATAGGCCGCGCGAAGCACGTAGAACTTGCCCATGAAGCCAACCATCGGCGGAACGCCGGCAAGGCTGAACATCAGGACCAGAACGGCGAGCGCCTTGAGCGGCTCTTTCTTGGCGTATTGGTTGAGAGCGGCGATTTCGGTCACAGGCGCGCCGTTCTTTTCCATCGAAAGGATGAAAGCAAAGGTGCCGATGTTCATGGTGACATAGATCGCAAGGTAGATCAGCATCGCCTGAACACCAAAGGCAGAACCCGCAGCAAGACCCATCATCGCAAAGCCCATATGAGCGATCGATGAGTAAGCCATCAGACGCTTGATGTTCTTTTGGCCGATCGCAGCGAATGCGCCGAGGAACATCGAGATCACTGAAAGGAAGGCAACGATCTGCTGCCAATCGCCAACAACATGGCCAAAGGCATCAAAGACTACGCGCGCGAAAAGACCCATCGCAGCAACCTTCGGAGCCGTTGCAAAGAAGGCAGTCACGGGCGTCGGGGAGCCTTCGTAAACGTCGGGCGTCCACATGTGGAACGGCGCTGCCGAAACCTTGAACGCAAAGCCCGAAATCAGGAACACGAGACCGAAGAGAAGGCCAAGCGATACACCGTCATGCGTTGCTTCGATGATGCCCGAGAACACAGTCGTGCCCGCGAAACCATAGGTCAGCGATGCGCCATAGAGCAAAAGGCCTGAGGACAGAGCGCCAAGAACGAAGTACTTGAGACCAGCTTCGGTGGACTTCACGCTATCACGGCGGAGCGATGCGACCACATAAAGCGCGAGCGACTGAAGCTCGAGGCCCATATAGAGCGCCATCAGGTCACCAGCCGAAACCATCACCATCATACCAACCGCGGCAAGTGCGATCAGAAGCGGGTATTCGAAACGAGCAAGATCACGGCGCGCCATGTAGTCTTGGCTCATAACCAGAACTGCTGCTGCAGAAAGAAGGATGACCACTTTGGCAAAACGCGAGAAGGCGTCGTCGACGAACGAGCCAGAGAATACCACATTGGTCCCCTCTCCGTTCACCGAGATCCAAAAGGCGAAAGCTGCGAACAGACCGGCTGTTAGCCAAGTCAGGAACGGAGCGGCTTTGTCCTTGCTGGTGTAAACGGCGCCAAGCAGAGCAAGCATCGCATAGATTGCGATTACGATTTCCGGAAGAACGGTCTGGATATCAGAAGAGATCATTTATCCGGCTCCTTAGTGCGCTGCGGTTTCGGCAACTTCGGCTACGACTGCGAGGCCGGAAGCGTCTACCGAGTGATTAAAGTGTTCTACGAGTGCGCCGACGCTCGGCCCGATGATGTCGGTCGCAAGGCTCGGGTAAACGCCGAGCAGGATCGTCATCACGACGAGCGGTGCAAAGATCATCTTTTCACGGCCCGTCATATCGGTGATCGACTTGAGGCTTTCCTTGATCAGGTCGCCCATGACAACGCGGCAGTAGAGCCAGAGCGCGTAGGCCGCCGAGAAGATCACACCTGTCGTCGCGATTGCGGCAACCCAAGTGTTTGCTTGGAAGGTCCCCATCAAGGTCAGGAATTCACCGACAAAGCCCGAAGTGCCCGGAAGGCCGACGTTCGCCATCGTGAAGAACATGAAGATCAGCGCGTAAGCGGGCATGCGGTTCACAAGGCCACCGTAAGCGTCGATCTCGCGGGTATGCATACGGTCATAGATTACGCCAACGCAAAGGAAAAGCGCGCCCGAGATAAAGCCGTGCGAGAGCATCTGGAAGATTGCGCCGTCGATACCTTGCTGATTCACAGCAAAGATACCCATCGTCACGTAACCCATGTGAGCAACGGACGAATAAGCAATGAGCTTCTTCATATCTTCCTGAACCATCGCAACGAGCGAGGTGTAGACAATCGCGATAGCCGACATCCAAAGAACCAGATCGCTCATCACATAAGAGCCGACAGGGAACATCGGGAGCGAGAAGCGAAGGAAGCCGTAGCCACCCATCTTCAGCAGGATCGCAGCAAGTACAACGGAGCCTGCGGTTGGTGCCTGCACGTGCGCATCAGGAAGCCATGTGTGGACGGGCCACATCGGCATCTTGACTGCGAACGACGCAAAGAACGCGAGGAACAGCAGCGTCTGCATCCCGCCAACAACTTGAATGCCAAGGATCGAGAAAGTCTCGGTTCCGAAGCTATGGGTCAGAAGGGTCGGAATATCGGTGGTGCCTGCGTCCGCATACATCGCAACCATGGCAACCAACATGAGAACCGAGCCAAGGAAGGTGTAGAGGAAGAACTTGAACGACGCATAAATGCGGTTCGCACCACCCCAGATACCGATGATGAGGAACATCGGAATAAGGCCAGCTTCGAAGAAGACATAGAAGAGAACGAGGTCCAGCGCCATGAACACGCCGAGCATCAGCGTTTCAAGGAGAAGGAAGGCGATCATGTATTCTTTGACGCGCGTCTCGACGTTCCAAGCCGACCAGATCACCAGCGGCATAAGGAACGTGGTCAGCATCACAAAGAGAACCGAAATGCCATCAACGCCCATTTTATAGGTGAGGCCTGCGATCCAAGTGCGCTCTTCAACGAACTGGAAGCCCGTGTTCGACGCGTCAAACTCAGCCAGAATAAAGAGCGAGACCAAGAAAGTTGCGACTGTGGCAATCAGCGCAACCCATTTGGCGTTACGCTGGGCGCTTGCGTCATCACCGCGAAGGAAGAGAGCCAGAATAGCGGCTGCCAGAAGCGGAATGAAAGTTACGATGGAGAGAAGGTTTTCCATTAGTGTGCACCCCCGGTGAGCGTCACCCAGGTCAGAATAAGCGCGATACCCAGAACCATCGCAAATGCGTAGTGGAATACATAGCCGGACTGGGCGCGGCCTGCGAGACGGGTCAGGAAGGGCACAATGCCCATGGCCAGACCGTTGATCCCGCCGTCGATAATCGCCGTATCGCCACGCTTCCAGAAGAGACGACCAAGCGCGAGCGCGGGACGAACAAAGAGGAAGTTGTAGATCTCGTCGAAATACCACTTGTTCAGCAGGAAGAGGTAAAGCGGACGCTGGTTCGCAGCGAGCTTTGCCGGAAGATCAGGACGGCGGATGTACATCTGGAACGCCAGAGCAAAGCCGAGGATCATCGCAACAAACGGGCTCACCTTAACCCAAGTCGGTGCGTGGTGTGCGTCGTTCAATGTGGTGTTATCCGCACCCATATAAATTGCTCCCTGCCCCGGAGCAGCAGCATGCTCTTCAGTTGCGACAGCATGTTCCTCAGTCGCGGCCGTTCCGTGGTCAGCCGCAGCAGCTTCGGTGCCATGGCCTTCAGTAGCAGCCGGTACTTCACCGTGACCAGCATCAGCCGAAGCTTCAGCATGTGCAGGAAGACCAAAGAACGAGTTCACTGCGTTATGGTCACCGAAGAACGAGTTGTACCAAACCATACCCGAGAAGATTGCACCGATCGCCAATACGCCGAGCGGAATAGTCATAACAGCGGGGCTCTCGTGAGCGTGGTCATGGGTGTGGTGATCGCCGCGCGGTTTGCCCCAGAAGGTAAGGAACATGAGGCGCCACGAGTAGAAACTCGTAAAGAAGGCAGCGATGACAAGCATCCAGAAGGCATAGGCCGAACCACCTGCATATGCGCTCTCGATCACGGCGTCCTTGGAGAGGAAGCCAGCAAAACCGAAGTGCGTGAGCGGGATACCAACGCCGGTGATGGCGAGTGTGCCGATCAGCATTGCCCAGAAGGTGAGCGGAAGCTTTTTGCGAAGACCGCCATAGTTCCGCATATCCTGTTCATGGTGCATACCGTGGATCACGGAACCTGCGCCGAGGAAGAGCATCGCTTTGAAGAAGGCATGCGTCAGGAGGTGGAACATCGCGACCGAATAGACACCCGAGCCAGCAGCCACAAACATATAGCCGAGCTGCGAACAGGTCGAATATGCAATCACGCGCTTAATGTCGTTCTGAACGAGGCCAACAGTCGCGGCAAAGAATGCAGTGGTCGCGCCGAGGAATACGATGAACGACTTGGTGTCGGCAGCGAATTCATAGAGCGGCGACATACGGCAAACGAGAAACACACCCGCGGTAACCATGGTTGCGGCGTGGATAAGTGCCGACACTGGTGTGGGGCCTTCCATCGCGTCAGGCAGCCATGTGTGGAGGATCAGCTGAGCCGATTTACCCATCGCGCCGATAAACAGCAGGAAGGCAAGAAGGTTCGCTGCATTCCATTCGGTCCAGAGGAACGAAAGCTGGGTTTCAGCAAGATGCGGAGCGGCAGCGAAGACGTCGTCGAACTTGATCGAGTCGACGAGGAAGAACAGGCCAAAAATACCGAGCGCGAAACCAAAGTCACCGACACGGTTCACAACGAAAGCCTTGATCGCTGCGGCGTTCGCGGAAGGCTTTTTGTAGTAGAAACCAATCAAGAGGTAGGACGCTACACCCACGCCTTCCCATCCAAAGAACATTTGAACAAGGTTGTCCGACGTGACCAGCATAAGCATGGCAAAGGTAAAGAACGACAAATAGGCGAAGAAGCGTGCCTTGTAGTGCCCGTGCTCGCCGAAGTGATCGTCATGGGCCATGTAGCCTAGCGAATACATATGAACGAGCGCTGAAACCGAAGTCACAACGATCAACATGATCGCGGTCAAACGGTCAAGGCGGATCGCCCAGTCAGTCGAGAGCGAACCAGACTCGATCCAACGCAGGATCTGGATGTGCTGAGTTTCGCCATCAAAGTTCAGGAACACGATCCACGACAACGCCGCGGCAAGGAACAGAAGACCAGTGGTCAGATACTGAGCAGTGGACTCGCCGATGATACGCCAGCCAAAGCCGCCGATGATCGCGCCGACAAGCGGTGCAAAAAGGATGATGGTTTCCATATCGGTCAGCCTTTCATCACGTTGACGTCTTCAACGTCGATGGTCCCGCGGTTGCGGAAGAAACAGACGAGGATCGCAAGACCAATCGCAGCCTCAGCGGCAGCAACGGTCAGAACGAACAGGGTGAATACCTGGCCCACGAGATCGTTCAGATAGGACGAGAAGGCCACAAAGTTGATGTTCACGCTCAGAAGCATGAGCTCGATCGACATCAACAGGATGATGATGTTTTTCCGGTTCAGAAAGAGGCCGAAAATACCGATGACAAACAGAGCGCCTGCCACTGTGAGATAATGTTCAATTCCGATCATTTCGTCCGTCCCTCGCTTTTGTCTTGCGCGATTTGTGGCATTACAGGCCCTGCCCCGGTTTAACGTCTTTAAGTTCCATCGCTTTGGCTGGATCGCGATACATCTGAGCCAGAACGTTCTGACGCTTGATGTCCTTGCGGTGTCGCAGGGTCAGAACGATGGCGCCGATCATGGCAACCAGAAGGATCAGACCAGCGAGTTGGAAGAGCATAATGTACTTGTCATAGATAAGCTGGCCGAGACCTGCGGTGTTCTCAACGCTGCCGTCGATGGGCGCAGCGATGCGGCCCTCGAACCCGTGCGAGTAATCCCAAGCGCCGTAAGCCATGGCGAGTTGGATGAGCAGGATCACACCAATCAAAAGCGCGAGCGGCATATAGCGGCTCATCTCTGCTTTGAGTTCGGCGAAGTCCACGTCGAGCATCATCACGACGAAGAGGAAGAGCACCGCAACTGCGCCCACGTAAACGATCATCAAAAGCATCGCGACGAATTCGGCGCCGAGGAGGACGAAAAGCCCCGCCGACGACAGAAACGCGAGGATCAGCCACAGAACCGAGTGAACCGGATTACGGCTCACCACGGTCAGGAGGCCCCCGACGATGGTGCTTAGCGCAAAGGCATAAAAGGCAAAATCAGCAACGGTCATTCGTCCCGGTCCTTATCAGTTCCCTCTGCCATGGCCTCGGTTGCGAGTTCCATAGCTTTGGTCATTGCTGGAACGCCTCCGAACATCGCAGCCTGCGCGATGGTCTCGGCGATTTCCTGTTTGGTCGCCCCCGCCTCGCGTGCATGACGCACGGTAAGACGGACTTGGCTTTCTGCTTGGGCGCCCATGATGGTCAGCCCGTGCAAGGTGAGAAGTAGACGCGATTTCGCATCAAGCCCCTCGGGGTTAAAAGTCTTCCCCATCATGGCTTCCATCATGTCAGCAGACATTGTGGGCCACATGTTCTCGAAACCCTTGGGCATGAAAGACTCGAGAGCAGGATTAAGCGACTTGGCCCAATCCTGTCCGACTTTCATCATAGCCTCAAAAGGGTTCGTAGGAGTGCTCATCGGTAGGGCGCATCCATTTCAAGGTTGCGGGCAATTTCGGCTTCCCAGCGCTCGCCGTTGGCAAGGAGTTTTTCCTTGTCGTAGAACAGCTCTTCACGGGTTTCCGTCGAAAATTCAAAGTTCGGACCTTCGACGATGGCGTCGACGGGGCACGCTTCTTGGCAGAAACCGCAGTAGATGCACTTGGTCATGTCGATGTCATAGCGCGTGGTGCGGCGCGAGCCGTCTTCGCGGGGTTCCGCGTCGATGGTGATCGCCTGCGCGGGGCACACAGCTTCACAAAGCTTACATGCGATGCAGCGCTCTTCCCCGTTGGGATAGCGGCGCAGCGCATGCTCGCCACGGAAACGCGGCGAGAGCGGACCCTTTTCGTGCGGATAGTTGATCGTCGACTTGGGCGAGAAGAAATACTTCAGGCCCAGTTTGAAACCGACGATGAAATCCGAAAGCAGGAAGTATTTGGCCGCGCGGCCGTAATCGATCTGCGTCATGGTTTAGCCTCCGATCGCCCAGCGAGCCCAGAACCCGCCGAGAACTTCGAATTTTGCGAGGAATGCAACAAGCACGACCCAAGCGAGCGACATAGGAAGGAAGACCTTCCAGCCGATACGCATAAGTTGGTCATAGCGGTAACGCGGGGTGATCGCCTTCACCATCGAGAAGATGAAGAAACAGAAGGCCATCTTGATGATCATCCAGATGATGCCATCGGGAAGGAATTCGACGGGCGACAGCCAGCCACCGAAGAACAGCAGCGAGATCAGGGCGCACATCAGAACGACCGCCATAAGTTCGCCGATCATGAAGAGCAGGAACGGGGTCGAGGAGTATTCAACCTGATAACCAGCCACAAGTTCCGATTCCGCTTCGGGAAGATCGAACGGCGGGCGGTTGGTTTCAGCGAGAGCCGAAATCAGGAAGAGGAACAACATCGGGAAGTGCGGGATGAAATACCACGACAGGATGCCATAGCCGTCTTGGGCGGCGACGATATCACCGAAGTTCATCGAACCGGTCGAGATGATCACGCCGATGATGATGAGGCCGATCGACACTTCGTAGGAGATCATCTGTGCTGCAGAGCGGAGCGATCCAAGGAAGGGATACTTGGAGTTCGACGCCCAGCCGCCCATGATCACGCCGTAAACTTCAAGCGACGAGACCGCGAAAACGTAGAGGA
>CAYWUN010000080.1:0-13571 GCA_964461315.1 uncultured Aestuarium sp. | reverse complement strand
GTGCAGCATCTGGCGACCGGTACGGACCAACTTGTTGATCGTTTCGATCATGTGGACCGGAATTCGGATCGTGCGTGCCTGGTCAGCGATTGAGCGTGTAATCGCCTGACGGATCCACCACGTTGCATAGGTCGAGAACTTGTAACCGCGGCGATATTCGAATTTGTCCACCGCCTTCATCAGGCCGATGTTACCTTCCTGAATAAGGTCAAGGAATTGCAGGCCGCGGTTGGTATACTTCTTAGCAATCGAAATCACGAGACGAAGGTTCGCTTCGACCATTTCTTTCTTGGCCTGGCGCGCTTCTTTCTCGCCCTTCTGTACCTGCTGAACGATGCGACGGAATTCGCTGATGTCCACGCCGACATACTGACCGACTTGGGCCATTTCATTGCGGAGTTCTTCGACCTTATCGCTCGACTTCTCAACGAACATCTGCCAAGCGCGACCACCCTTCTCGCTCATCCGTTCGAGCCAAGTTGGGTCAAGTTCTGCGCCCTTGTATTCTTCGATGAACTCGCGGCGGTTGATACGCGCTTGGTCGGCCAGCTTCACCATGCTCGAGTCAATCGACATGATACGACGGTTGATACCGTAAAGCTGGTCGATCAAAGCCTCGATACGGTTGTTGTGAAGATGCAGCGAATTCACCAACTCAACGATTTCCGAACGTAGCTTTTGATAGGTCGCTTCGTCGTTCTCCGAGAATGATCCATCCTCATTGAGTGTCGCAGACATACGCGCATCTTGCATGTCCGACAGGGTCGCAAAGTCGCGTGCGATGATCTCAAGGGTTTCAAGCACACGTGGCTTGAGAGCGGCTTCCATGGCCGCAAGGCTCATGTTCGCTTGATCATCGTCTTCGTCGTCATCGTCGCCACCCATGATCGGGTTGCCATCAGCGTCGAGCTCGGGCTCATCTTCTTTATTCGGTTTGGCAACCGACGCGGAAGAGGTGTCAACAACGCTCTCCACATCGCCATCTTCGTCACCAAGCTGGTTCCCAAAGGTGGCTTCAAGGTCGATCACATCGCGCAGCAGAATGTCTTCGGACAAAAGTTCGTCGCGCCAGATCGTAATAGCTTGGAAGGTCAACGGGCTTTCGCAAAGACCAAGGATCATGGTGTTGCGGCCAGCCTCGATACGCTTTGCGATCGCAATTTCGCCTTCACGGCTCAAAAGCTCAACGCTGCCCATCTCGCGCAGATACATGCGCACAGGGTCGTCGGTCCGGTCGAGCTTTTCTGTTTCCTGCCCCGCGAGTGCAACATCGCGGTTTCCGCCGGTTGTGACCACGGCGGTGGATGCATTGTTGTCATCTGACTCTTCGGACTCGTCGTCTTCCGTCACCTGAATGCCCATTTCGGAGAGCATCGACATAACGTCTTCGATCTGGTCAGACGAAACCTGATCCGGCGGAAGTACCTGATTGAGCTGATCGTAGGTGATGTAACCACGCTCGCGCGCATCGGCGATCATACGTTTGATAGCCGCCTGACTGACGTCCATCGAGATATCGCTGTCCTGATCGCTGTCCTTGGTTTCTTCGTTATCTTTTGCTGCCATTTTGGCTCTCCTCAAACGATGAAGGGGCGATCATCTGATTCGCGTTGATTCGGTTAAAGTCGAATCAATCCGCCCAGCGAGAGATTCGCAACCACTTAGGGTCGTTTTCCTAGAAATTTATGAATAAAACTCAGACTCACTCCTTTGAGTTGCCTGACATTCCGATTTGTCGAAGGAGCGAACTAAAGGCTTCACGCTCGTCTCGCTTCATACGTGCGCCATTTGCCCCCACTTCATATTCCGCCTTGTCTTCCTTGTCCTCACCAGCGCCGCCACCCTCGAGTGCGCGTGCCGCTTGGCTCAAACGCCAAGTCAGCCCCTCGTCGGCAACACCTTGCAGGTCTTCCATTGCCTCGCGAAGCTCGCGGGCGTGGCCACGTCTTGCATTCAGCTTTGCCAATTCCTCGGCAAGTGACATCCGTGCAAGATCTTGATCGCCAGGGCGCCGCACCGCTGGAGTGATAGCGACATGGCGTTGCGCAAAGAGATTTTCAAGGGCGCGCTCTCCAATTTCCGAAGCGATTGCAAAGCGTAAGTCTTCTTGATGAGCGTGTTTAAGGATGGCAGAGCGAAGCTGCGAATGCTCACTCGTCGAGCACACCATCCGTTCAATTTCGCCCTCGAATTGCCCCAAAACTTCGGGGTTTGAGATCGCGGTCGCAAGGATTACGGCCTCGCGAAGAACATCTTCGCTTGCTGCTTGGTTCGCGAGGATCGAGGTTTTGGTCGTGGTCAACGGGGACTGCGGCGCATTCCAAGGACGGCGCGGGCCGCTTTCCGAACGCGGCGCTGAGGTGCGAGGCTTGCGCCCAAAAAGATCGTAGCGCAGATCCTTAATCGCTTCGCCATAATGCGTCCGAATTGAGGGGTCTTTGATCAGTCGGATTTTCTCGCGAAGGACTTTATCAAGCGCCGCTTTACGCTCTGGGCTGTCGAAATCTTTGCCTTCGGTCTCTCTGCGCCAAAGCAAGTGGACCATGGGCATGGCCTGATCCAGCACCTCACGCACCGCGTCGGCGCCTTTTGCTTTGATCAGATCATCAGGGTCCATACCGTCTGGCATGATGGCGAAACGCAGCGACTGCCCCGCTTCGAGCATAGGAAGCGCGAGATCAACGACCCGCATTGCAGCGCGAATGCCTGCCGTGTCGCCATCAAGAGCAATGATTGGCTCAGGCGCGATGCGCCATAAAAGTCGAAGCTGGTCTTCTGTCACTGCGGTGCCAAGTGGCGCAACTGCCGCTCCGAAACCAGCCTCGGAGAGCGCAATTACGTCCATATAGCCTTCGGCGACAATGAGCGGAGCCCCCTTGCCCGCCGCTTCGCGCGCTTTGCCGTGATTAAAGAGACTGCGCCCCTTATCAAAGAGAAGCGTCTCGGGCGAATTCAGGTATTTGGCATTGTCGTTAGGGTCCATCGCACGGCCGCCAAAGGCAATCGCGCGACCCCGCGCATCACGGATTGGAAACATGATCCGGTTGCGAAAGGTGTCATAGGGTTTCTTGCCGCGGTCCGATGCTTTGGCCAAACCCGCGTCGATCAAAAGTTTTTCGGGAATACCCTTGCCGGTGAGGGCATCGTAGAGCCCTTGCCAACCATCAGGCGCAAAGCCGATTTCCCAGCGGTCCTGCGCAGCCTCGCTCAGTCTGCGTTTGGCAAGATAGGCGCGCGCATCGGACCCCGCACCGGTCTTGAGTTGAAGCCGATAGTACTTCACCGCCTCTTCCATGACCTTGCCAAGCTCGGTGCGGTGATCTGACTTTTCTTGCGCTTTGGGATCGCTTTGCGGCACCGCCATCCCAGCTTCGCCCGCGAGGATCTGGATCGCCTCCATGAAGCTCACATTTTCTGTTTCGCGCACAAAGGAAATGGCGTCCCCTTTGGCATGACAGCCGAAACAGTAATAATAGCCCTTGCGATCATCTACGTGGAATGACGCGCTCTTTTCCTGATGGAATGGACATGGGGCCCACATGTCGCCTTTGGCCTGATTGGACTTTTTCATGTCCCACATCACTTTGCGGCCGACGACTTGCGTCAGCGACAAACGATTTCGCAATTCATCCAAGAAGGCGGGGGGCAGACTCATACCTTCTAATATCGGCCCCCACCGTTCCCGTGTCTAGGGGGAGGCAGCCAAGAAGCGCCTCCTACACTTCGACGCCCCAAATAGCCCACCTCTTGGGACAGGCCTAAGGTCTCGGACGTCCATTCAGCACGAATTCGAAACAATCATGCCAGCCCAAGCTTAATGTCATGAAATGAACAGGTTTTCACTCAATTAGGGCCGCAGTTCGCCTCATTTCCGCCATAGCCCTTAGTATATATGGGCCAACCAATAGTGTGTCTCGGCGAATTTTTATCGCCATTTTTAGAGATTTGATTCGAGGAAGAACATTATGAAACGGTCACTGCAAACGGAGAAACTAGCGCTCCGCGATAGGACCAGAACCTTTCTAAAGAGGTTCCATAGCGAAGAAGACGGCGTGTTTGTAATCTTCTCGCTGTACGCCTTTGTTATGATGTTCATTTTTACTGGAATGGCCGTTGACGTTATGCGCGTCGAGACACGCCGTACTGAACTCCAAGCCTTGGCTGACCGTGCCGCAGTTGCCGCTGCTGATATGCAGCAGTCCATTCCGGGTAACACCATTATCGCCGATTACTTTGCGAAGGCGGGTCTTTCGGACACGCTAAAGACTTACAACACCATATCGACAGTTTCTTCGCGCACAGCAACCGTAGAGGCAGAAGACGACGTCCAAATGATTTTTGGCAAACTCGCGGGTGTCTTCACCGACGAAGCGGGTCCTTTCTCGGGGTCGATGAAGCTCAAAGTCAAAGCTGTCGCCGAAGAGCGCATCGAGAACGTCGAGATTTCATTAGCGCTCGACATCTCTGGCTCTATGGCGAGCTATGGTCGGATTGGGAACCTGAAAACGGCCGCAAAGTCCTTTATCGACACAGTTCTTGCGAACAATGCAAGCAACGGGCTCGTGACCGTAAGCCTTATCCCCTATTCAGAGCAGGTCAACATCGGCCCAGACCTCTTTGCCCAAATCCCGAACCGCCAACTGCACAACTACTCTCATTGCGTGGATGTCCCTGACAACCAATTCAGCCGAGTAAGCCTCGACTGGAACCACCAGTACCAGCAAGACCAGCACTTCCAGTGGAACTGGGGCGGGCATTACAACGAGATGGACAACACAGTTTGCCCACAGCAGACCTATGAGCGCATCACGCCGTGGAGCCAAAACGCTGCCGCTCTCAAGTCTCAGATCGACAAATTGCAACCTCGTGCAGGTACGGCGATCTATATGGGAACAAAATGGGCCGCTGCTCTGCTTGATCCTTCAACGCGCCAGATCAACACCACTCTCGTGGCAAATGGCAAAGTCGGATCGGGCTCTGCAAACCGTCCACTAGACTACAATACCAAGAACTCTATCAAAGCGATGGTTCTGATGACCGACGGTGAAAACTCGACCTCACAACGGATTTCGAGTTGGGCTTATCAGGAATCTAGCCACTACAGCCATTGGAACACATATAACTTCAACTGGTATCTGTCGCGTTACGTTTACGCCCATCAGCGCCCTTACTGGTATTACACGCGCTACACGACGCAGCTTGCCGACCAGCTCCAGGCCAATATTTGTCAGGCCGCAAAGGACGCCGGTATCATGATCTGGACCATCGGGTTTGAGATTTCGGACACTGCCGCAAACAAAATGCGCAGTTGCGCAAGCTCTCCCTCGCATTTCTACCGCGTCGCGGGCGCCAATATTAACGATGCGTTCAAAGCAATTGCATCCGACATCAATGAATTGAGGCTGATCGAATGAATATGGTTAGCAAGTTATGTTCCAAGACTATTGGCAAGGCACTGCGCCGCTTTGTCAGAAACGAAGACGGTGGCTTGTCAGTCGAATTTGCGCTGGTATTTCCTGCGCTCATCTTTCTGACATTGTCGAGCTTTGAGCTTGGTATGGTCATGCTTCGAAACGCGATGCTTGATCGCGGCGTGGACAAATCGGTGCGGGCTGTGAAAATCGACACAAGCAGCACGATCAACGTCGATGTGCTTCGTCAGTCCATTTGTGACAATGCAGGCATCATTCCTGATTGCATGAACCAGCTTCGAATAGAGATGCGGATGGTCGACCTTCGCAATTGGCAAGACTTGCCCGCGACCTATTCGTGCAACGATCGATCACTCACAACGCAGCCGCTGTCAAAGTTCACCCCTGGCGGTGCCAACGACGTCATGATCCTGCGGGTTTGTGCACTTTTCGAGCCGATTTTCCCAACGACTGCGCCGTTCCTGTTTCGCCCGCCGGAACACAATGGCGGTGCCTACGCTCTCACCGCGTCGAACGCTTTCGTAATGGAGCCGGTATGATGTTCATGAGTGCCCGACGCTTCGTAAAGAAGTTCACCCGTTCCGAAGATGGTACGATTGGCGTCGAAGCCGCCATCACAATGCCACTCCTTCTGCTCACCTTTGCGATGTCATTCGTTCTATTTGATGCGGTTCGCTCTCAGGCTCAATCGCTCAAAACGTCCCACGTTTTGGCGGACATCCTCAGCCGTGAAACCAACCACGTAACGCCAAAGTATCTGGACTCGCTTTGGAAGGTTCAGGAGGAGTTGAACAATGCAGATGCTGATACGGAACTGCGCATCACCGTTGCACGCTGGAATAAAGATCAAAGTAGCTACAACGTAGTTTGGTCAAAGGTCCACGGAAGCAAGGCACCGCTTACAGATGCAACGCTTAAGAGCGATGTTGAAAAGGCGCTCCCAACGGTTGCTGACGGCAAGATCGTGATCGCTGTCGAATCTTGGGTTCCGCATACTCCGGTCGTGGAAGCCGGGATCGATCCGTTCATCTTCCACCAGATTGCATCGGCGCTGCCGCGCTTCACGACGAGCCAGCTCTGCTGGAATGACAACGAAGACCAAGGCGTCTCGACACAAGTTTGCTAAGAGAAGCGCCGCCGAATGAATGTTCGGCGGCGTTCTTTATAGACGAGAATTAAACCAGACGCGTCTGGATTGCCTCTGCAAAGGCCTTGGCTTGTCCCGCGGAAACGACGCCGCCAACTCCAATCCGGTCCCCCATGCGCCACCAAAGGCCAGGGGCCCAGCCAAACGGCGCTTTGGACTTTAGAATAATAGAAAACCCATTCGAAGGCTTAAGCGCAAAGGCACCACGCTCGACCTTTTCAATATCTGCCAAAGCGCAGAGCACGCGGCCAGAACTGTCCCGCACCTCAGAAGTCGTGAATTCAAGTGTCAGCGCGCTGGCACGACGCAGACGCTCTGCGAGATAGAGCGAGCCAAGTCCGAGGACGAAAAGCATGATGATCCAAATGGTCGCCATGCCGCCTCCGAAAGCAAGCAGAAGAAAAAGCGCCCCCAAAAGTGCGATCGCTACGTATGCAACTGTTCGACGGAAATGATTTGGCGTGATCCGAGCGATGACGCCAGCCTCGTCGGGTTGGAAGAGTTCGAAGTCCAAGTTATGTCCCCTTTGTTCTAGCTCCTAGCTAGAGAGCATGGGCGCACAAAACAAGCCAACTCCTGCATCTACGCACCTTAGCTGTGCATTGAACTGAATTGCCCAAGCGTCTCAACCGCACTAGTTTTGGGGTAATTCCAATGGAGATGAGCAGATGTCTATCCGTCCAACCGTCGAAACCCGTAAGGCCGTTCCCACCATGGAAGGTGCAGGCGTGCGTCTTCACAGGGCTTTCGGTTTCCAAGACCCGACCGAGTTAGATCCTTTCCTGCTCTTTGATGATTTTCGCGGCGATCACCCTTCGGATTATATGCGTGGTTTTCCATGGCATCCGCATCGCGGGATCGAGACCATCACCTATGTCCTAAACGGCACGGTCGAGCATGGTGACTCGCTCGGCAACGTGGGCAGCTTGGGGGCGGGTGACATCCAGTGGATGACCGCAGGGTCAGGGATACTCCACCAAGAAATGCCCAAAGGAAACGCCAAGGGTCAGATGCATGGTTTTCAGCTTTGGGCCAACCTGCCCTCCTCGCTCAAAATGACCGCGCCGCGTTACCAAGACGTCAAAAGCAAAGAGATCCCAGAAATCATTGATGACGATGGCGCGCGTGTCAAAGTTGTGATCGGTGAGTTCTGGGGCAAGCGCGGCCCAGTTGATGGTATCGCCGCTGACCCTCAGTATCTCGACATCTTTGTGCCTGCCGGAGTGAAAAAGACCTTCAAGGTCGACACTTATCGCCGTGCCTTTGCATATGTTTTTGAAGGCGCAGGTGCATTTGCAGACGCATCCAAACCGGAAGGCGTGCTTCTAGAGAAAGAAGTCATGGGTCAAGAGGTCAATATTCGCGACCTCTCTGGCAACCGAACTCTAATCCGCTTTGGGACGGGCGATGAAGTCACGGTTCAAGCTGGCGAAGAAGGCATCCGCTTCTTACTTATTTCAGGTGCACCTTTGGAAGAACCCGTCGCATGGCACGGTCCGATCGTGATGAACACTCAAGAAGAACTGCGCACCGCGATGAGAGAATTGCGAAACGGCACCTTCATCAAGCCGGCACATTGATCAAGTAAGGGCACTTTAGGGTGCCCTTTTCATTTGCCTTGGCGAGTTGCGTTGCGCCAGCTAAAAACGCCTTACGATTTCGAAAGGCCAATTATGTTGCGCAAGGTTTCTCTTTTGCTCGTTCTTGCAGGATGTGGACAATTCCCAAACCTCGACGACACTCTTTTGCCCGAGGCAAAAGCAGCCAACTATCCGCAGCCGACATCGATCCAACCAACTCTTATCGCTGCTTCCGAATACCAATCGAAATCGGACGCCATCCAAGCCACAACAGCTTTGCAGATATCAAGGGCTAATGCGTTACGGTCACGCTAGGCCGCTGAGATTGTTCTTTGGCTCAAGCTGCGTTGCGCTGACCAAGCTTTCGGGGTAACAGCGCTGTAAGTATTTATCTAACTCGGAATCTTTCATGTCAGACGTCCTTCGCCTCGGTATCGCTGGTCTCGGAACGGTTGGTGTTGGTGTTATCCGCATCGTCCAGAACCAAGCGGAGCGTCTGGAAATGCGCACCGGCAAAAAGGTTGAAATCACTGCGATTTCGGCGCGTTCCAAAGGCAAAGATCGCGGCGTCGATCTTTCCTCTTATGCTTGGGAAGATGATCCCGTCGCGCTCGCCAAACGTGATGACATCGACCTTTTCGTCGAGCTGATGGGCGGCTCTGAGGGGGCGGCAAAAGACGCCATCGAAGCAGCAATCGCTTCAGGCAAAGACGTCGTGACAGCGAACAAAGCGCTCCTTGCCATCCACGGCCAAGCCATTGCTGAAGCTGCCGAAGCGAAAGGCGTTTGCGTGCGCTATGAGGCAGCCGTTGCAGGCGGCATCCCTGTGATCAAGTCGCTCCTAGAGGGCCTTGCAGGTAACTCGATCACACGCGTCATGGGTGTGATGAACGGCACATGCAACTACATCCTCACCCGCATGGAAAGCGCTGGCCTTCCTTATGACGTGGTTTTCGAAGAAGCGAACCAGCTTGGATACCTTGAAGCAGATCCAAACCTTGACGTGGGCGGCATCGACGCGGGGCACAAGCTTGCCATTCTGTCGTCCATCGCTTTTGGAACGCAGGTTGACTTTGACAATGTCGAGCTTGAAGGCATCGGGTCTGTCACCATCGACGACATCCATCAGGCCGCTGACATGGGCTATAAAATCAAGCTCCTCGGCGTTGCTCAGATGACGGGTCGTGGGCTTGAACAGCGCATGTCTCCGTGCCTTGTGCCTGACACTTCGCCGCTTGGCCAACTTCAAGGCGGCACCAACATGGTCGTCCTCGAAGGCGACAGTGTTGGACAAATCGTGCTTCGCGGCGCTGGCGCAGGCGAAGGCCCGACAGCAAGTGCAGTGATGGGCGATGTATGCGATCTCGCGCGCGGGGTCCGCATCGCAACCTTTGGCCAGCCCGCAAAAACCCTACGCAAAGCTGCGTCCGCTCGCGCAGCTGTTTCGGCACCCTATTACCTCCGCCTCCAGCTACAGGATAAGCCTGGGGCGCTTGCCAAGGTGGCCCGCGCGCTTGGGGATAGCGGCGTTTCGATTGATCGTATGCGCCAATACGGCCACAAGGACTCCACCGCGCTTGTGCTGATCGTAACCCACAAAACGACGCAAACCGCCCTTGATCAGGCGCTTGAAGCTTGCATGGAAACCGGTGTCGTCAGCGGCACACCGCTCGCCCTTAGGATCGAGTCCGTCTAAGCGCGTCCTTGCCTTAGCATATCGAATAGATGTTACATGCCCTCGATATTTCGAGGGTATGTTTCATTTGGGAGATTGGCATGGCGTGGGCGGACAGCGTCGATATTTATTGCGAACGCATAGGTGCCAGTTTTTGGGCAGAGCCCGCCAACGCGCTCTCTAATCTCGGGTTTATCGTGGCCGCGCTTTTGGCCGCTCGAACAGCAAACCGTCTGAACGTACGGACCAAGGACACCAAAGCCCTCATTGCCTTGGCGGGAATGATTGGGATCGGTTCATTCCTATTTCACACATTTGCCAATCGGTGGTCAGAACTCGCCGACGTTATTCCGATTTGGTCCTTTGTTGCTCTCTTCGTTCTTGCTGCAATCCACCGAGTCGGCGGCGTTCCTGTTAGCAAAGTCGCGCTGCACTACGCCCTACCCTTTGTCTTTGCTTTCATCGGAGTAATGTTCTTTGCCAGTGGCGAAGGGGACGCTGCCGCAATGAGCGAACCAGACCCGCTCAATGGTTCAGGTCAATATTTTCCAGCGGTCATTGCTCTCATCGTTTTTTCAGCCGTTGCATGGCGCCGCAAAAATCCGATGGGCCCATGGATTTGGGCTGCGACAGCCACCTTCTTCGGCTCACTCGCTTTCCGAACCGTGGATATGCGCGTTTGCCAATCCTTCCCAATCGGCTCTCATTTTATGTGGCATCTGCTCAATGCCTTAATGATAGGCCTCCTTCTTGATGGATTTATCAAGATTCAAACCAAAGCTTATAATCGTTAGCGCTCTCAGCCTTGCTCCTCGACCTAGAGGCAGGTTAGAGGGACCTAAATTTTTAGTTTTCAGGAAGCATCATGTCCCAGACTCCCGAATTTCACGATCGCATGCTGTCGCTCGGTCTCGCTCGCGTCTCCGAAGCCGCGGCTCTCGCTTCTGCAAATCTGATCGGACGAGGAGATGAAAAAGCTGCCGACCAAGCTGCTGTTAACGCGATGCGTGATCAGCTCAACATGCTCGACATTCAGGGCGTCGTTGTCATCGGTGAAGGCGAGCGCGACGAAGCGCCGATGCTCTATATCGGTGAAGAAGTCGGCACAGGTAGCGGCCCAGCGGTGGACATTGCACTTGACCCGCTCGAAGGCACGACGCTGACTGCCAAGGATATGCCCAACGCGCTGACCGTAATTGCAATGGCACCGCGCGGGACACTGCTTCATGCACCCGACGTTTACATGGAAAAGCTTGCAATCGGGCCTGGCTTTAAAGCTGGCGTTGTGACCCTTGCTATGTCGCCTTCCGAACGCGTCTCGGCACTCGCTGCGGCAAAGGGTTGCTCGATCGAAGACATCACCGTTTGCGTCCTTGAGCGTCCCCGACATGAAGAAATGATTGCAGAGCTACGCTCGACCGGTGCAGCCATCCGCCTAATCACCGACGGCGACGTGGCCGGTGTTATGCACTGCGCCGAGCCAGAGAAGACCGGCATCGACATGTATATGGGATCTGGCGGCGCGCCGGAGGGCGTACTTGCTGCTGCAGCGCTCAAATGCATGGGTGGCCAGATGTTCGGAAAACTCTTGTTCCGCAACGACGACGAACGCGCGCGCGCGCGTAAGGCTGGCATCACCAACTTTGACCGTGTGTATACCCGCGATGACCTTGTGACCGGCGACGTGATTTTCGCGGCAACCGGTGTGACTGATGGCTCTCTCGTGTCGGGTATCAAGCGCGAAATCGGCTATCTGACGGCAGAAACCATTCTCATGCGCTCCAAGACCGGTTCGGTCCGCCGCATGACCTATCGTGCTCCGTCCAAATAGGTTTGGGCTATCTAGGGGTCACACAATCGCTCACGGGTCGGCGCTGGATAGGTCCCAGCGTCGAAACCGAGCGCCTTGCCGAAGCGATGGAACAGGCCACGAGCCTGCCTTCTGCCGTTTGCAGAACGCTTGCTAGGCGCGGTGTTGCCTCAGAGGAAGCGAATGCTTTTCTCTCCCCGACATTGCGCGAACTCCTTCCTGACCCACTCAAGCTCAAAGACATGGGAGCAGCTGCCGAGCGGTTTCTCAAGGCGGTAAAAACCCGCGAGAAGATCGCGGTTTTTGCTGATTATGACGTAGACGGCGGCTCCTCTGCGGCCCTCCTTCTCACTTGGCTCCGCCAGATGGGGCGAGAAGCGACACTTTATATTCCCGACCGCATTGATGAAGGTTACGGCCCAAATGAGCCCGCGATGCAGGCTCTGGCGCATGACCACAGCCTCATTATTTGCGTAGATTGTGGAACCCTAAGCCATGGCCCAATCGAAGCCGCAAAGGGCGCAGATGTTGTCATTCTTGACCATCACTTGGGAGGCGAAACCCTACCCCCTGCTCTGGCCGTCGTGAACCCGAACCGTCAGGACGAAAGCGGCGAACTTAGTCATCTATGTGCCGCCGGCGTCGTCTTCCTCATGCTTGTTGAAGCGAACCGACAGCTCCGATCAGAGGGTGTGAACGGCCCGAACCTGATGGCCATGCTTGACCTTGTGGCACTCGCTACAGTCGCCGATGTCGCACCGCTCATTGGCGTAAACCGCGCCTTTGTCCGCCAAGGTCTCACCGTGATGGGTCAGAGGCAACGCCTTGGCCTTGTGGCGCTTGGCGACGTTGCTGGAATGGACAGCGCACCCAGCACCTATCATCTTGGCTTTCTTTTGGGCCCCCGCGTGAACGCAGGTGGACGGATTGGCAAGGCTGATCTAGGTGCGAGGCTCTTGTCGACCGACAACGCTCTAGAAGCTCAGACTCTTGCAGCCAAACTCGATGAGCTCAACCGCGAACGTCGCGATATTGAGGCGAGCGTGCGCGAGCTAGCCTTAGAACAAGCAACGCAACGTGGCCTTGACGGCCCTCTTGTTTGGGCCGCAGGCGAAGGCTGGCACCCCGGTGTCGTTGGTATTGTCGCAGCTCGGCTCAAGGAAGCAACCAACCGGCCGACCGTCGTCATTGGCTTTGATGGTGATGAAGGAAAAGGTTCCGGCCGTTCGGTATCTGGAATAGATCTGGGCGCATCGATCCACCGCATCGCAAACGAAGGCCTTTTGGTCAAAGGCGGCGGCCACAAGATGGCAGCTGGCCTTACTGTTATGCGCGATCAACTAGAGCCCGCGATGGAACGCCTTGGCGAACTCCTCGCAAAACAGGGCGCTGCCGACCTTGGCCCGCAGGACCTCACGCTTGATGGTATCCTTATGCCAGGGGCAGCAACAGTCGAGCTGATCCAAGAGATTGAAAAGGCGGGTCCCTTTGGCGCAAGCGCCTCTGCCCCTCGTTTCGCGTTTCCTGATGTTCAGATTTCCTTTGCCAAACGCGTGGGGGCAAACCACCTTAAGATTGGCTTTGGCGACGGGCTTGGCGCTTGGATCGATGCGATTGCATTTGGCGCTATGGACGGACCGATGGGGCCAATGCTCGAACAACATAACGGTGCGCGCTTCCACCTTGCTGGGCGTCTGGAAATAAATGTTTGGCAAGGGCGACAATCAGTTCAGTTGCGCCTCGAAGATGCGGCTCGCGCGGAATAAGCCCTACGACAGAAGACTTTAGCATTTAGAACTTTTTTCACGACAATTACAAAAAAGCGCACGAATCCTCTTGCGGAAGTTTGAGGTATTTCATAATCAGCGCTCACACAGAGTGGCCCGTTCGTCTATCGGTTAGGACGCCAGGTTTTCAACCTGGAAAG
>CAYWUN010000079.1:0-14043 GCA_964461315.1 uncultured Aestuarium sp. | reverse complement strand
AATATACGGAGAGGCCCATGTCGATCGACACGGAAACCGCCCGCCGCGTGGCAAAGCTTGCCCGCATTAAGGTGGATGAAGAAGCACTGCCTGCACTGGCGCAGGAATTCAACGCAATCCTCGGCTTCATCGAGCAGCTTGAGGAAGTGAATGTGGACGGCATCGAGCCGATGACTTCCGTGACGCCGCAGCGCCTCAAGCGCCGTGATGATGTTGTGACCGATGGCGATCAGCAGGGCGCGGTTCTTAAGAATGCACCTGATGCGCGTGAAGGCTTTTTTGCGGTTCCGAAGGTGGTGGAATAATGACCGAGCTCAATAAACTGACCATCGCTGCGGCGCGTGATGCGCTTCGTAAGGGCGATGTGACTTCTGTCGAGTTGACCGAGGCATGCCTTTCCGCAATTGATGCGGCCGATACGCTGAATACCTATGTGCATAAGACACCCGAGATTGCGCTTGAGCAGGCTAAGGCTGCGGATGCACGCAAAGGCGTGAGCGCCGGTGCACTCAATGGTATCCCCCTTGGGATTAAGGATCTCTATTGCACCAAGGGCGTTCCGTCGCAGTCTGCCTCGGGCATTCTTGCGGGGTTCAAGCCAGAGTATGAGTCCACCGTCACCTCGAAGCTGTTCGAGAATGGCGCGGTTATGCTCGGCAAGCTCAACATGGACGAGTTTGCAATGGGTTCGTCGAATGAGAGTTCGGTTTATGGTCCTGCGATTAACCCATGGAAGATTGACGACCGTAATCTGACACCTGGTGGTTCGTCGGGCGGCTCGGCGGCCGCTGTTGCTGCTGATCTTTGCCTTGGTGCCACGGGAACTGATACGGGCGGCTCGATCCGCCAGCCAGCGGCCTTCACAGGTACGGTCGGTATCAAGCCAACTTATGGCCGCGTTTCGCGTTGGGGTATCATCGCCTATGCGTCCTCGCTCGACCAAGCAGGGCCGATGACCAAGGACGTGCGAGACTCAGCCATCATGCTCGGCGTGATGGCGGGTCACGACATGAAAGATTCGACTTCGGCTGATATCGCTGTGCCTGATTTTGAAGCTGCTCTGACAGGCGACATCAAAGGCAAAACGATCGGTATTCCGAAAGAGTATCGTCTCGATGGTCTGAATGACGAGATTTCCAAACTCTGGGATCAGGGCGCAGAGATGCTCCGTGATGCGGGGGCAAAGGTCGTCGACATCAGCCTGCCGCACACGAAATATGCGCTTCCTGCCTATTATGTGATTGCGCCTGCCGAGGCTTCGTCGAACCTTGCGCGCTATGACGGTGTGCGTTTCGGCCATCGCGCCAAACTTGGCGCTGGAGATGGTATCACCGAGATGTACGAGAAGACCCGCGCCGAAGGCTTTGGCCACGAAGTGCAGCGCCGTATCATGGTCGGCACTTATGTGCTCTCGGCGGGTTTCTATGATGCCTACTATAACCGTGCTCGCAAGGTGCGCACGCTCATCAAGCGCGACTTTGAAGAGGCGTTTGCCGCTGGCGTCGATGCAATTCTTGCGCCTGCGACCCCATCGCCGGCGTTCGGCATTGGCGAAGTTTCGGACGCGAACCCTGTTGAGATGTATCTCAATGACGTGTTCACGGTGACGCTCAATCTTGCTGGTCTGCCGGGTGTGTCTGTTCCGACGGGGCTCGCCTCCAATGGTCTTCCGCTGGGACTTCAGCTCATCGGTCGTCCTTGGGAAGAGGCGGACTTGCTGAATATCGCCTATTCGCTCGAGCAGTCAGCAGGCTTCGTAGCCAAGCCTACGAAGTGGTGGTAAGAGCGCGAAAAGTGTTGGAAACGGGCAGGGCCTAAACGTGAAATCTTACTTTGGTGTTGGTGTTGCGCTGTTTGCGCTGGCGGCGTGTAACGCATCGGTTCCCGACAGCGGCGCCGGAGTAGGTTTTAACGATTACAGCCAATACGAGCTGGAACGCGCTCAGCGCGAAGCGGCTCTGACGGGTTCTGCACCTTTGGCTGCTGGAACCCTTTCAGCTCCAGCGGCTGTTTCTACGAGCCAGCTTCAGGCTGTAGGCATCGGCGCTCAGATTGATCAAGTGGAAGCTGCTGCGGGTCGCACGACAGGCGTTGAAGCATCGCCGTCTAACGCTGCGCCCTCGGTTGTTGGCGCGGGCATCTCGGATGAGCAGGACTTTAGCGCGGTTTCCTCGCGTGAAACGATCGCCTCAGATGCTGCGCGTCTTGCTGAGAATGCGGCTCAGTATCAGGTCGTCGGTCAAACCGCCGTTCCCGAGCGCGACGGAAAAGAAGGCCCCAACATCGTTGAATACGCTTTGAATGCCCCGAACTCTAAGGGTCAGGAATGGTATTCCCGTTTCAAGTTCGCAAGCCAGAACCGCTATCAGCGCAATTGTGCTTCCTACGTTTCTGCCGATGCGGCACAGCGTGATTTCCTTGCGCGTGGTGGCCCCGAGCGTGATGCGCGTGGCATCGACCCAGATGGCGACGGTTTTGCATGTGCATGGGACCCAGCACCCTTTAGATTAGCAGCTCAGGCAGCTGCTTCTGGCAACTGATCGGCGCTCCCCCTCGATCACCCAACTTCGGGCCGCGTCGTGACGGGGCCCGACCTGACCTCGTGGTCATCCATTATACCGCTATGGCGGACTGTGCTGCGGCCGAGCGTGTGCTTTGCTCTCCCGAGACCGAAGTTTCTGCGCACTACTTGATTTCGCCTCAGGGCGATGTTGTTCAGCTTGTCGATGAGTCGGAACGTGCTTGGCACGCGGGCGCTGGGCGATGGGGTGAGGTCATAGATGTGAACAGTCGCTCCATTGGGATCGAGCTATCCAATACCGGCTTCGCGCCGTTCTCTGCTTTGTTGATGACCTCGCTTGAGAAACTTCTTCAGGAAATTATGTCTCGTTGGTCGATCCCGCCCGAGCGTGTCATTGGGCACTCGGACTGTGCTCCAGGGCGTAAAATCGACCCGGGGGCCCGCTTTGACTGGCGTCGTTTGGCGAAAGTAGGGCTTTCGATTTGGCCACGGCCACAAGTGCCCGCACAGGCCGATGACCTCGCCAATGCTACGGATACTGCTTTGGTGGCATTCGGTTACAATCCCGAGATTGCCTTTGAAACCAAACTCGAGGCGTTTCGACTTCGCTTTCGTCCTCGTCATCAAGGGCCCGTAGATGGTGTCGACTTGGCAATCGCCCAAGACCTCGCGACGCGCTTTCCCGTTGACCGTCAGGCCACTAGCGCCTAATCAAAGCGCCGCGCGGATGGCTGGATGACCGCGGGCTTCGGTCCGAGGAAAGTCCGGGCTCCACAAAGCACGGTGCCGGATAACGTCCGGCGGGGGAAACCCTAGGGAAAGCGCCACAGAAAACAGACTACCTTGCCTTGTGCAGGGAAAAGGTGAAAAGGTGGGGTAAGAGCCCACCGCAGGACTGGTAACAGGACTGGCACGGCAAGCCCCACCGGGAGCAATGCCAAATAGGGACCACGCGCGTGTGCTGATCGGCCTGCCGATATCCGCGCAGGGATGCTTGACCCCGAGTGGTCCGGGTTGGCAGCTAGAGGTGCTCTGGTAACAGGGCATCAAGATGAATGGTCATCCAGAGGGGGCAACCCCTTGGACAAAACCCGGCTTATAGGCCGTCCGCGCGTTCTTTTCATGGTGCTGATTTTTAACCCCGATTTGCTGCAACGGAGCTAAAATGGCCCGCTTTACTGACCCGAATTTGGTTGCTGCCGATGCGCAGCGAAAACATGATTTAGCCTCGCTGGCCACGGCAAGCACTCAACCTGTCGCTGGTTCCGAGCTTGTTCTCTCGCTTTTGTCGGCAAGCCCTGATTGCGTCAAACTGCTTTCCCCCGAAGGCGCTCTTGATTTCATGAGTCACGCAGGTCTTTGCACGATGGAGATCGACGACTTCGAGATGGTGGATGGACAACTTTGGTGGATGCTTTGGCCAGAAAAAGAGCGTGAACGACTACAGAATGCGGTCGCGCATGCACGCGAGGGCAATCAAGACAGGTTCGTTGCCTTTTGTCCGACGGCCAAAGGGACGCCGAAATGGTGGGACGTCTCAGTTGCTCCGATTCGCGACATTCATGGCGGGGTCGGTCAGATCCTTGCCGTGAGCCGCGATGTTACTGACCTAGTGAACCGCAATCGCGAACTGGAAGCTGCAATTGCAGAGGCGGAACTCTTGCGTCGCGAGGTCGATCATCGCGTCAAGAATAGCCTTGGTATCGTTTCAGGTTTGCTCCGCATGCAGGCACGAAACACGTCGGGAGAAGCAAAAGATCAGCTCAAGCGTGCTGCTGAGCGCGTGCAGGCTATCGCTGAAGTGCATGATGCGCTCCATAAGCTTCCTAAACTCCCAGAAATTCCGGTGCGTTCCTACGTCACGGACCTTTGCCGAGCATTAGTAAGGTCGCATGACATCGACCAGCAAGGCGCTGCACACAGAATCGATGTTGATGATATTGTCATGACGCCGGATCGGACCGTCGCTCTTGGGTTGATCATCGCCGAGCTGGTCGGCAACGCTTATCGTCACAGCGAAATGGGGAAAGAGGGCGTCATTGAGGTTCGGTTAGCGTGTCTCGATGCCGGAAAACTTAGGCTTTTCGTTCGCGACAATGGAATCGGTCTTCCCGAGGCCGCTCAAAGTGGGGGTATGGGAATGCAGGTAATTGACGCGATGGCCAGCCAACTTGGGGGCAAAATCGAGGCTTCTAATCACCCTGAGGGCGGGGCCCAATTCATTCTAGAGTTTGAAGTTTAAGAATCTTGAAGAATTCCGCAGTTATATTGTGCCTTTGCGGTTGACTCGCGCCACCCGTCTAGTAGAAGGCGGCTTCAATTCAGTATTTCACGCGATGTGCCATGTGGCCCGCGATCAGGAGAGATGAGAAATGGCGAAGCCTACCACCATCAAAATCCGCCTGAACTCCAGCGCGGGGACCGGGCACTTCTACGTAACCAAGAAAAACGCTCGCACGATGACCGAGAAAATGACCGTTCGTAAGTACGATCCGGTTGCTCGCAAGCACGTCGAGTACAAAGAAGGCAAGATCAAGTAAGATCGCCATTCTTTTGGGACAGTATAAAGGCCGCCTTTTTAGGCGGCCTTTTGCATTTTGCTCAATCAATCGCTTCAACGTTATGGCCGCGCCAGTTGATCGTTGGGGAACGCCACGTCGAGACCCACAAAATCGGAAAAAGTGCGTCACGGACGACCATCGCAATGAGGTCTCGCAAGCTCGATGGCCAGCCTGCTAGGCGGGCCAGCATCCATTCCGCGCCGAACCAGAGCAACGGCAGTAGGGCAAGTGCCCAAACTGGTGCGATACCCAAGGAACATAGAACGCACAGAAGGCTGAGTGGCGGGAGTATTCCTTGAAGAATTTCCATCACGAAGAAGATCGGGAAGCCCTCTAGCCGAAGCCGCGACCACCGGAGCTGACGCTGCCAGACCTGCGCGCGATCGCGTTTTCCAAGGGGTTGAGCAAAGAGCTTGCGTGGAAGACGCACGCGGAAACCTTGCGCACGTACGGCTTTGGTCGAGGCGACGTCCTCGGCCAATTCGCGCCCAAGAGCGATCAGCCCACCAGCTTCTTCGAGAATATCGCGACGCCAAAAAAGCGTCTTGCCCTGCGCGAATCCATAGCCGACGCTGTCGATTGCCATTTGCCAACGGGCTTGGTTCGTGTTGAGAAACGCAGCTTCTACGGATGCCCAGAAGCTTTCAGGGCGGCTGCCCACGGGCGGACCTGAGACAAGGCCTACACCCTTGGTCCAACAGTCCAGCAAATCGTCAAGATACTCAGGAGGCAGCATAAGGTTCGAGTCGGTCATAACCAGCCAAGGCGAACGCGCTTGCTCGACACCTTTGAAAAGGTTGTTGAGCTTTGGGTTCCCCGTCAAAGCCGTATCTCCGATCAAGAGCCGCGCCGGCTTGTGCGGGTGCTCGTCGATCAGCGATCCGACCACGTTCACTGAAGGATCGCTTTCGCTCGCTGCGCAAAAGAGCACTTCATAGTTTGGGTAATTAAGATCAAAGCTCGAGCTGAGTGTTTCGCGTTCCAGTGTATCCGCTCCGCAAACTGGACGAATGAGTGTAACAAACGGCTGACCGCGTGGATGCTTTCTGGCGGGAACAAGGTAGCGCCAGAGCGTCATAGCGATCGTGCCAAAGTGCATTGCAGTAAGAAGCGCCAAGAGCGCTATGATCAAGTTGATCAACATCCGAGTACTTTCTGAGTGAGTGAGACTGAAAGGTTGCCGGACTCGGGCGCCCATTCAAGAAGTTGCAATGTTCCGTCATGCGTTTCGACGAGCGCCGAGAGGCTGTCCAACCAATCACCGCAATTGGCATAGGTCAGACCTTCTTGCTCGCGCAGGGCGGGGCGATGGAAGTGGCCACAAATAACCCCGTCGTGTCCGCTTTCTTTGGCCAGAGATATCAAAGCGGACGAGAGCTTTTCGCCACTGCTGAGCACCGTGTTCACGCCTGAAATCGCCGCTTGAATGAGGCTGCGTTCGTGTTCGGATTGACCAAGTCGGCGTCGAAGCCATCCGTCGAGCCGTCGCATGGCTCCATCCAAAATGCTTCCAAGGCGAGTCATGAAGCTGAACTTGAGCAGTCGGCCATCGCACTGGTCGCCATGAAGGACGAGAAATTTTTGGCCGTCGGCTAGAGTGTGAGAAACGCGCTCAAAGACGTTTAACTCGGGGATCCAATTTCGATTGGGATCGTTTGATTGGGTATCGTGGTTGCCATGAATGTAGGCGACCTTCACCCCGTTCGACTGTCTGTTGAGTAAAAGTTCCACAATCGCATCATGGCGCTCGTCCCAGTAAATTGTAGCGCCATGCCAGAGGTCAAAAATATCTCCGACGAGATAGATCATGTCCGCGTGTGTGCGCTCTAAGAATGCCAGAATTTCTGATGCGCGGCAGCCACGTGCACCGAGGTGGAGGTCCGAGATAAACAGAGTTCGTAAAGAATTTTGGCCCGAAAAATAGGAGTGAGGCATCCACAAATCCCCAATGGCAGCAGCAATTATCGTCGAGTTCAGGCTGCTTGGAAATTGTGACGCGCTGGTTTCAGCGATGTAACCAACGGATGACGCTTTTTCTGCGGGTGCAAAAAACGACAACTTGGTAAGATCAAACGACAGAATCGACTAGACACGAGGAAATAAATTTCCTATCGGAAACATATGTGACGGGAGAACTGGATCACCAGTGCCGAAGGAGCAACCGCCCCGGTAAACTCTCAGGCAAATGGACCGACACATGTGTGAAAGCTCTGGAGAGAGGTGCAAGATGCGCACCCGCCGAAGGGATAACGATCTCAGGCGAAGGGACAGAGGGGGCATCAATTCGCGGGCTTTGGCCCGTTTTGGTGCCGAATGTCTGCGACCTTCGGCCTTTTCGGAGGTGAGATGACAGAGTTGAAGCGAACACCGCTCTTTGATTTGCACAGCGAACTCGGTGCGCGAATGGTGCCATTTGCTGGCTATGAAATGCCTGTCCAATACGCGCTTGGCGTGTTGCAAGAGCACAACTGGACCCGAGAAAAGGCTGGGCTCTTTGATGTGAGCCACATGGGGCAGCTTTTGATTTCCCCGCTCTCTGGGGATATCGCTGATGCAGCGCTCGCTCTTGAAGAGCTGATCCCCGTGGATATCGTTGGGCTTGCCCAAGGGCGTCAGCGCTATGGCTTTTTCACCAATGAAGCTGGCGGTATCCTTGATGATCTCATGATTGCAAATCGCGGCGACCATTTCTTTGTTGTTGTGAATGCGGCCTGCAAGGACGCCGATGAGGCACATTTGCGCGCTGCAATCGGGGATCGCGTCAAGATCGAGGTTGCGGATCGAGCGCTTCTTGCACTTCAGGGTCCCGAGGTCGAAACCGTCTTGGCAGAATTGGTGCCCTTAGTTGCCGATATTCGGTTCATGGATGTGCTCATCGCGCCGTCTGATTTTGGCGAACTGTGGATTTCACGCTCGGGATATTCGGGCGAGGATGGCTATGAGATATCAGTCGAGCCCGCGCAGGCCGTAGGATTAAGTCGCGCGCTTTTGGCCTCTGATAAGGTCGAAGCGATTGGTCTCGGCGCTAGGGACTCTTTGCGGCTTGAGGCAGGGCTTTGTCTTTATGGTCATGACATCGACGAAGGCACATCGCCCGTTGAGGCTTCTTTGCTTTGGGCCATCCAAAAGTCCCGTCGAACGGGCGGCATACGCGAAGGCGGTTTCAGGGGCGCAAAAGCAATCCTTGGCCAGATCGCAAATGGGGTAGAGCGCATGCGTATTGGTTTGCTCCCTGAAGGGCGCGCACCGATGCGTGAAGGCACCCCAATTTTCGACAGCGCTGAGGGCGGTACACAGATCGGTGTCGTTACCTCTGGTGCCTTTGGACCGACCATCGGACGTCCTATGTCGATGGGCTACGTGGCCACAGATTTTGCAAGCAAGGCAACGACCGTCTGGGGCGAAGTACGTGGCAAACGTCTTCCTGCCGCGATCGCTGACCTTCCCTTCCGTCCATCCCAGTTCAAGAAATAGTCCAGCAGGAGATCATTCAGATGAAATACACAGAAGAGCACGAGTGGCTGCGCGTCGAAGGTGATGTGGTCGTGGTCGGGATCACCGAGCATGCAAGCGAACAGCTTGGTGACATCGTATTCGTCGAACTGCCCGAGGAAGGCACCGAAGTCACAAAAGACGAAGAAGTCGTCGTGATCGAGTCGGTCAAAGCAGCGTCGGACATCCTTGCACCCCTCGATGGCGAAATTGTCGAAGTCAACGAAGTGCTCGTCGATAACCCTGCTTTGGTAAATGATGATCCTCTCGGTGAGGGCTGGTTCTTTAAGATGAAGATCGAAGACCTCTCGGCTTTGGACGAGTTGATGGATGAAGCCGCTTACAAGGCGTTTGTCGGTTGATCTGATCGTTTGCGCCGAGCCGTCTCGGTCGGCGCAAATCCATTCGAGTAGAAAGGGGGCCTGAGCCCTCGTTGCAGAGCTTTGTTAGGAGCCTGAGTGATGACGTTTAACGCCACTGATTATCGTCCCTATGATTTTGCCAATCGTCGCCACATCGGCCCAAGTCCGGCCGAAATGGACGAGATGCTCAAGGTTATCGGTGCCGAAAGCATTGATGATCTGATCGCGCGAACGGTCCCTGCTTCGATCCGTCAGGCCGAGCCGCTGGACTTTGGTAAGCCAAAGTCAGAAGGCGAGCTGCTTTATTTCCTTGGCAATGTCGCCAAGAAGAACAAAGTTCTGACTTCGCTCATCGGGCAGGGGTTTTACGGCACTGTCACGCCTCCCGCGATCCAGCGCAACATCCTCGAAAACCCTGCTTGGTATACGGCTTATACGCCCTATCAGCCTGAGATTTCCCAAGGTCGTCTCGAGGCGCTCTTGAACTATCAGACGATGATCTGTGACCTCACAGGCCTCGAGATCGCCAACGCATCCTTGCTGGACGAAGCGACGGCTGCGGCCGAGGCCATGACTATGGCGCAGCGCGTCGCTAAATCCAAAGCTACGGCTTTCTTTGTAGATGAGAATTGCCACCCCCAGAACATCGACGTCATCCGCACCCGCGCAGAGCCGCTTGGGATCAAGGTGATCGTCGGCGCGCCGGACGAAATGAAGGCCGACGAGGTTTTTGGTGCAGTGTTCCAGTATCCGGGAACCTTTGGCCATGTACGAGATTTCACGACTGAAATCGCGGCACTACACGAGGCCAAGGCGATTGGCATTGTGATTGCTGATCCGCTTGCCCTCACCATGCTGAAGGAACCGGGCGCGATGGGGGCCGATATCGCAGTTGGTTCAACACAGCGCTTTGGGGTGCCACTCGGCTATGGCGGCCCGCATGCTGCCTATTTCGCATGCAAGGACGCCTACAAGCGCTCGATGCCAGGCCGTATCGTCGGCGTTTCGATCGATAGTCACGGGCACCGCGCGCTACGCCTCGCGCTCCAAACCCGCGAACAGCATATCCGCCGTGAAAAGGCCACGTCCAACGTTTGCACCGCTCAGGCACTGCTTGCTGTGATGGCGTCGATGTATGCCGTGTTTCATGGACCTGTTGGCCTGAAGGCGATTGCGCAGCGCATTCACCGCAAGACGGTCCGCATGGTGCGCGGGCTTGAGGCAGCAGGCTTCAAGGTCGAGCCAGATACCTATTTTGACACCATCACTGTCGAAGTTGGCCCTCTCCAAGGCACCGTCATGAAGTCCGCAGTGGAGGAGGGGATTAACCTTCGCAAAGTTGGCACGACCAAAGTCGGGATCAGCCTTGACGAACGCACCCGTCGTTCGACGATTGAAGCTGTTTGGCGCGCGTTCGGGATCGAACTCAAGGACGAGGATCTGACGCATCGCTATATGATCCCGGATGCTCTTGCGCGTGAAACAGACTATCTGAGCCACCCAATTTTCCACATGAACCGCGCTGAAACCGAGATGATGCGTTATATGCGCCGCTTGTCGGACCGCGATCTTGCGCTTGATCGCGCGATGATCCCGCTTGGGTCGTGCACGATGAAGCTCAACGCGGCGGTTGAGATGATGCCGATCACATGGCCCGAGTTTGCATTTATGCACCCTTTTGTTCCCGTTGATCAGGCCGCCGGTTATCAAGAGATGATCGCCGATTTGTCGGACAAGCTGTGTCAGGCCACAGGTTATGACGCCATGTCGATGCAGCCCAACTCGGGCGCTCAAGGTGAATATGCGGGTCTTTTGACCATCATGGCCTATCATCAGGCGCAAGGTGACAGTCATCGCAAGATTTGCCTCATTCCCGTGTCGGCTCACGGCACTAATCCTGCTTCTGCCCAGATGTGCGGAATGGAGGTCGTCGTGGTGAAGTCTGCGGAAAACGGCGACATTGATGTTGCTGACTTTCGTGCAAAAGCTGAGATCGCCGGAGACAAGCTTGCCGCTTGTATGATCACTTATCCATCGACCCACGGCGTGTTCGAGGAAACGGTCCGCGAGGTCTGCGAGATCACGCACCAATATGGTGGGCAGGTCTATATCGACGGCGCAAACCTTAATGCAATGGTCGGGCTTGCTCGCCCAGGGGATGTAGGCGGCGATGTAAGTCACCTCAACTTGCACAAGACGTTTGCCATTCCGCACGGCGGAGGCGGTCCTGGCATGGGGCCGATCGGGGTCAAGGCGCACCTCGCGCCATATTTACCTGGTCATCCCGAAACAGGTGGCTTGACGGGGCCTGTGTCAGCTGCCCCATGGGGGAGCGCTTCGATCCTACTCATCTCTTGGGCCTATGTCCTGATGATGGGGGGGCAGGGGCTCACCAATGCAACCAAGGTTGCGATCCTCAACGCGAACTATATCGCCAAGCGGCTCGAAGGGGCGTTCGGTGTGCTCTACAAAGGCAAGGGCGGGTTCGTTGCGCATGAATGCATCCTCGACACACGACCCTTTGCCGAAGCACCGGGAATCACTGTTGACGATATCGCCAAGCGGCTCGTCGACAACGGCTTCCATGCGCCTACTATGAGCTGGCCGGTTGCGGGAACCTTGATGGTAGAACCTACGGAGTCGGAAACGAAGGCAGAGCTAGATCGGTTCTGCGAGGCAATGCTCTCAATCCGCAAAGAGATCGACAAAGTCGCCGCTGGGGACTGGCCTTTGGACAATAATCCCTTGGTTAACGCACCGCACACGGTGGAGGATTTGATCAGCGCTTGGGATCGACCGTATTCGCGGGAAGAGGCCTGTTATCCCGCAGGCTCCTTCCGTGTTGATAAATACTGGTCGCCTGTTAACCGAGTGGACAACGTCTATGGCGATAGGAACCTGGTATGTAGTTGCCCACCACTGGAAGACTACTTAGCAGGGTAAAATTTCTTCTTAATATTCGGTAAAAGTGTGTTAGCATGGCGGCAGTTCCAATTGGAGCTGTCGCCTTTTTGACATTTCTCTTCGGAAAAACAGGCTACGCTAGCCTATCACCGCGTCTGATGATTGGATTTGTCTATCATCAAGACAGTGCCTCGCTTTTTAAGGAGGTAAATTTTTCAATTATCGGATTTTGTTTTGAAGTCTCCTAATCTATCCAATTCCGTTCGCTTTCCACACCTTTTGCGTTCACCGCTTCTGGTGAACCTAAGTGATGAAGATAAAACAGATTTCTTGGACAACTGCACTGTCCAAATCTATGAAAACCTAACCGATGTGCTGGTCCAAGGAGGTCACTCCAAGGGCCTCTATATGGTTGCACACGGAGCGCTCGAAATTAACCGGGCTTCGACAGCAGGTGAACGTGTTACGCTTCTTTTGGTCCAAAGTGGTCAAACAATGGGCGAAATCGAATCTATTGGTGAATGTCCAGTCGTTGCGAATGTCACTGCGCGGCGTGGCACCACCCTGTTGCTTTGCCCAAGAGACTCACTCCTGAAATGGATGGCACGTCCGGAATTCATAAAAGCTTGGATGAATCAGTTTACAATTCAGGTTGCCATACAGAACGATAACCGCGTCATGGATCGTGTTGATCCGATCAACGTTCGTGTTGGTCGATACCTGTGGCAGTTCTCGGACCGTCATGGGATTTTTGATCGCAGCCAGACACTTTTGGCAGAAACAGTTGGTTGTTCGCGTCAAACAGTGAACGGTGTCATCAAAGAGTTCAAAGAGCAGGGGTTGGTAGAACGTATGCGCCAGGGCGTGCGCATCATCGACCGTGATCGTTTTCAAGACCTATATGGCACGGCAAAATAGTCTATTAGACTCGAAAATCATGACCTTAGCCCTTGCTAGAAGGGGGTAAAGGCCCTAAGTGGCCCTCCTGTTGTCCGTGTTAAGACCAAGCGGGGGGAGCCATGATCCAGACGCCCTACTACCTGATCGACAAGAGCCGACTTCTTCCCAACATGGAAAAGATCGCTTGGCTGCGAGAGCACTCCGGTGCCAAGGCTTTGCTTGCCCTTAAGTGCTTTGCCACTTGGGGAGTTTTCGATTTCATGAGCGAGTATATGGATGGCACCACGTCCTCGTCTCTTTTCGAGGTTAAGCTTGGTCGCGAAAAGTTTGCCGGTGAAACGCATGCCTATTCGGTGGCATGGTCGGATCACGAAATGGACGAAGTTCTGGCGAACTCGGACAAGATTATTTTCAATACCGTGGCACAGCTCCAACGTCATGAAGTAAAGTCCCGCACTCACAAGCGTGGACTTCGTGTAAATCCAGGTGTGTCGACATCCAGCTTTGATCTGGCAGATCCCGCGCGTCCGTTTAGCCGCTTGGGCGAACACGATCCCAAGAACATCGAGCCCGTCGCCGATCTGATCAGTGGCTTCATGTTCCACAATAACTGTGAGAACGCTGACTTTGAACGCTTTGACGCAATGCTGAATAGCATCGAGCAACGCTTCGGTTATCTGATCCGCAAAATGGAATGGATTAGCCTTGGTGGCGGCATTCATTTCACGGGCGAAGTATACCCGTTGGAGAAACTGGCCGAGCGTCTTAAGCGCTTTTCCGAGGTCAACGGCGTTCAGGTCTACCTCGAACCGGGTGAGGCGGCGATTACAAAGTCGACCACGCTCGAGGTCACCGTTCTCGATACGCTTCATAATGGCAAGAACCTCGCCATTGTCGACAGCAGCATCGAGGCACATATGCTCGATTTGCTCATCTATCGCGAAAGCGCCAAGATGAACGAGAGCGGCGATCAGGAGTGGATGATCTGCGGAAAGTCCTGCCTTGCTGGCGATATTTTCGGCGAGTTCAAGTTCCCCAAGGCTCTTGTCGCTGGTGACCGCCTGTCCATTCAGGACACAGCGGGTTACACTATGGTCAAGAAGAACTGGTTCAACGGGGTAAAGATGCCTTCTATCGCGATCCGCGAGTTGGACGGAACTGAACGATTGGTGAAGGATTTCACCTACGAGGATTTTGCGGCTGCACTGTCGTAAAACAATTGCCGAAGGGCTTTATCCCAACCTGATAACCAAAGGGGGTTTCGTGAGTTGAAACAGAACGTGCTTATCATCGGCGCTGGCGG
>CAYWUN010000078.1:12274-14174 GCA_964461315.1 uncultured Aestuarium sp. | reverse complement strand
AGTGCTTTATTATTGAGCAGCGACTCAAGGAAGAGATGGATATTCCGGTCTTCCATGACGATCAGCACGGCACTGCAGTTATTTGTGCCGCCGGCCTGATCAATGCTCTGCATATTTCTGGAAAGAAGATCGAAGACTGCAAAATCGTTCTGAACGGTGCAGGTGCAGCTGGTATTGCATGCCTTGAATTGATTAAGACGATGGGCGCGAAGCAAGATAATTGCATCATGTGCGATACCAAAGGTGTGATCTATCAAGGCCGCACCGAAGGTATGAACCAATGGAAATCAGCACACGCAGCAATTACCGATGCGCGCACGCTCGAAGAGGCTATGAAGGGCGCCGACGTATTCCTTGGCGTTTCCGCCAAGGGTGCCGTGACTGCGGAAATGGTTGCCAGCATGGCTCCAAACCCTGTGATCTTCGCAATGGCAAATCCCGATCCTGAAATCACGCCAGAAGAAGCACATGCTGTGCGCGAAGACGCGATTGTTGCAACTGGTCGTTCGGATTATCCGAACCAAGTGAACAACGTTCTCGGTTTCCCGTATTTGTTCCGCGGAGCCTTGGATATCAACGCGCGTGCGATCAACGATGACATGAAGATCGCTTGTGCGAATGCGCTTGCTGAACTTGCGCGCGAGGATGTTCCAGACGAAGTCGCTATGGCTTACGGCCGCAAACTTGCCTTTGGTCGTGATTACATTATCCCGACGCCGTTCGATCCTCGCCTGATCTATCGCATACCGCCCGCAGTTGCCCGTGCAGGAATGGACACTGGCGTTGCACGTCGCCCGATCGTCGATATGGACGCTTACGAAGCATCGCTCAAGGCGCGGATGGACCCGACTGCAAGCATTCTTCGTGGCATTCAGGCTCGTGCGCGCGCCGCTCAAGCGACGATTATTTTTGCAGAAGGCGATGATCCCCGCGTTCTTCGTGCTGCGGTTCAGTATCAGCGTAACGGTCTCGGCAAAGCCCTCGTTATAGGACGTGAAGCTGAAGTGGCCGAGCTTCTTACAACCGAAGGTCTTGCTGATGCGGTTTCGGAAATCGAAGTCGTCAACGCAAAGAACACCGAGCACCTTAGCGAATACAAGTCGTTCTTATATGCTCGTCTTCAGCGCAAAGGCTTTGACCGTTCCGACATTCACCGCCTTGCGGCTCGCGATCGTCACGTCTTCGGCGCACTCATGCTGGCACACGGCCACGGCGATGGCCTCGTAACCGGAGCGACTCGAAAATCCGCTCACGTGCTCGAGTTGATCAACCATGTTTTCGACGCATCGCCGTCTTCGGGCGCTGTTGGTGTTTCGGCAATCATCAACAAAGGCCGCATCGTTTTGATCGGTGATACGCTGGTGCATGAATGGCCGAGCGAAGAAGATCTTGCTGATATTGCGGAGCGCGGAGCAGACGTGGCTCGTGATCTAGGGCTTGAGCCGCGTGTTGCGTTCGTTTCCTTCTCGACTTTTGGCTATCCAGTGTCAGAACGCGCAACCAAAATGAACGTGGCACCCAAGATCCTTGATCAGCGGGGCGTTGATTTTGAATACGAAGGCGAAATGACTGTAGACGTAGCTCTGAACCCGCGTTCAGCCGAACATTATCCGTTTAGCCGTTTAACCGGACCAGCAAACGTTCTTGTTGTTCCCGCCCGTCACTCTGCTTCGATTTCGGTGAAATTGATGCAGGAAATGGGCGGGGCGACTGTAATCGGTCCAATTCTCGCTGGCGTGGATAAACCGATTCAGATCTGCTCGACTGTTTCGACGGTTAATGACATTTTGAACATGGCTGCGATTGCTGCCTGCAAAGTGAGTTAATCAAGGGAACACAAGATGGCGATTTGGAATCTAGGCTCTATCAATGCAGATATTGTCTATTCCGTGCCTCACAT
>CAYWUN010000078.1:0-12174 GCA_964461315.1 uncultured Aestuarium sp. | reverse complement strand
GGTGAGAACACGATCATAATTCAGCCCGGTGCATCCACATTGATCCGGCTTGAAGCAGTTCAGGCCGCCTTGTCCGAAGCTCAAACGGGTGACCGCGTAGTCTTCCAAAACGAGACAAACCTTCAGGTCGAAACTGCTGCGCTTGCCAAGCAGATGGGCCTCAAGGTTGCCTATGCTGCGGCACCCTTTAGTGCAAAGGCCGTTTCGGATGTGATCAAGTTTATCGACTTCCTCATTTTGAACGAGGTTGAAGCGCGCCAGTTGACCGATGCACTGGGCAAGTCGCCTCAGGATCTTGGCGTGCGTGATGTAATCATCACCTTGGGATCACGCGGCGCAGAATGGTTCGAAACCGAGCGTGGTATTCACAAGACGTTTGAGGCCTATAAGGTCGATCCTGTCGATACGACTGGGGCAGGGGATACATTTACAGGCTATGTTCTTGCGGGGCTCGACCGTGGTCAGCCGATGGAACAGGCACTTCGGACTGCGAACCGCGCAGGTGCCATTATGGTAACTCGCAAAGGCGCGGCGGATTCGATCCCTGATCTTCACGAAGTGCAGACAATTCGCCTCTGAATAAAAAAGGCCCGAAAATCGGGCCCTTTCGTTTTTCTAGTGAATCGTCTTAGCTTTTGACGCGGCGATTGCGCGTTGCAATGAGCTTGAGACGCAGCGCGTTGAGCTGGATAAAGCCTGCAGCATCTTTCTGATCGTAGGCGCCTGCATCTTCTTCGAAGGTAACGTGCTTTTCCGAATAAAGCGAGTATTCGGACCAACGACCAACGGTGTTTACCGAACCTTTGTAGAGTTTAAGACGAACGGTGCCTGACACGTGCTCTTGGCTCTTGTCGATGAGCGCCTGAAGCATTTCGCGCTCGGGCGAGAACCAGAAGCCGTTATAGATCAGCTCTGCGTAGCGTGGCATGATCGAATCCTTGAGGTGTCCAGCACCGCTGTCGAGGGTGATCTGCTCAATACCGCGGTGTGCTTCGAGAAGGATCGTGCCGCCCGGTGTCTCGTAGATACCGCGCGATTTCATACCAACGAAACGGTTCTCAACAAAATCGAGGCGACCAATGCCGTGCTTGCGGCCATGTTCGTTCAATTCGGCAAGGATGGTTGCTGGCGACATTTCAACGCCATTGATTGCAACAGCGTCACCCTTTTCAAAGGTCACCTCGATGAATTCGGGGGTATCAGGTGCTTCTTCCGGCGAAACAGTGCGCTGGTAAACATACTCGGGAGCCGCATCAGCTGGGTTCTCAAGGGCTTTACCTTCGGATGATGTATGCAGAAGGTTCGCATCTACCGAGAAAGGCGCTTCGCCGCGTTTATCCTTGGCGATCGGAATCTGGTGCTCTTCAGCGAACTCAATAAGTTTGGTGCGCGAGGTCAAATCCCACTCACGCCAAGGTGCGATCACCTTGATGGCGGGATTGAGAGCATAAGCCGAAAGTTCAAAACGGACCTGATCATTGCCCTTGCCGGTCGCGCCATGTGCAACAGCGTCGGCACCGGTCATCTCTGCGATTTCGACAAGACGCTTGGAAATCAAGGGGCGAGCAATTGAGGTGCCGAGAAGATAGAGCCCTTCATAGACAGCGTTGGCGCGGAACATTGGGAAGACAAAGTCTTTCACAAACTCTTCGCGGACGTCTTCGATAAAGATGTTCTCGGGCTTGATGCCGAGCAGCTCTGCCTTTTTGCGGGCGGGGTCAAGTTCTTCGCCCTGACCAAGGTCAGCAGTAAAGGTTACAACCTCACAACCGTATTCGGTCTGGAGCCACTTGAGAATGATCGACGTGTCGAGGCCGCCGGAGTAGGCGAGGACGACTTTCTTTGGGGCGGACATCGCGGTCTCTCCTTGTTGAATATCGCAGGCGCGATAACGGGTTTTTTAACTGCAAGCAAGGGAAGGCCATTGACCCCGAGGTGTGTTTCGTGAGTTCTACGCGCAAATTTTGGGTTCTGGAGAAGAATATGCACGGTTTGATCCTTCGACATGCGTTCTCAATGCTGAGAGGAAACATCGGAAATGCGATCAAGGTATCATTGGCACCAGCGGTCTTGCTTGGCGGGATCATCTATTTTCTTTCTGGCCGCCTCCAAGTTCCGTCCGATCCTGCGGGAACGTCGTCGTTTTCCCTTTTGATCACTCTATTTGTTTTTTTGGTGATGACGTCATGGGTTCCGGTGCTTTGGCATCGCTTTATCCTGTTGGAGGAGTATCCGACTTGGCTTCCCGCGTTCCACGCCAAGGAACTGATCGGTTATATCGGACGCGTCTTCGGAGTCTCGATGATCATCTTGGCTGCGGTGATGATTGGTTTGCTTGTTGTCGGTGTGATCTCAATGGGCTTGGGAGACTTCGTTCAACTCCTCGCACCATTCCTAGAATTTGGAGTGACGCTAATTGTCTACTTCCTGACACTTAGGTTCAGTCTTGCCCTTACCGGAATTACCGTTGGCAAGACGCTTCCGATCCTCGAGTCGTTTCGTATGACCTCAGAGACTAGCCGTGAAATCTTCCAGATTGCTCTAATCTTGGGTGTGTTGAACTACGGTATGAGCATTGCGCTGGCTCAGCTCGAAGCAATCTTTCCAAGTGTGGGAGTTTTCCTCTGGCTCCCACTGGTTTGGATCGAGTTTATGTTTGGCCTTAGCGTTCAGACCACACTCTATGGGCTGCTGGTGGAAAAACGTGAGCTTTCTTAGAGCGAGGCAACAAACGCTCGGTCGCCCGAGTTCGCAAGGACCATTTCTGCGCTAGATTTATCAACCCAGACCGCTTCATGACCCTGCTCGGTCGGGGCCGAGAGTTTTCGAACTGGCCTGGCAATATAAATATGACAGACCTTTTTTGCCCAAAGGTCATAGTCCGGCATATAGCAAAACCGTTGATAGACCCCGACCTTAAGGGGATCAGAAATTCGCCAACCCGTTTCTTCGTAAACTTCACGGTGAAGTGCTTGTAGAGGGGATTCGCCGGGATCGATTCCCCCACCCGGAAGTTGGACTTCGTCGTCTTGCTTTGTGAGCAAAAGCCGACCATGACGTGGTAGAATGACGTAGACTCCCGGGCGAACGGTGTATTTTTGACCCGAAATAACGGGTTCTCCGAAGCGCCTCATGTCATTTACCCCCTTGGACCTTGGCTCAAGACGACTATATGGACGCGATACGCCAATTCTAGACCTTTTCGAAGGAAATCAAATGTCGCTCGGCTCGCAGATCGCTTGGGATGATACCGTCCTGCCATTTCAACTTGACCGTTCGGATATCCGTGGCCGCGTCGCGCGCCTTGACGGACTTCTGCAACAGGTGCTTGCTCAGCATGACTATCCGGCGCAAATCGAAGCCTTGATCGCTGAAATGAGCCTTTTGACCGCTCTTATAGGTCAAACAATCAAACTTCGCTGGAAACTTTCATTACAAGTTCGCGGAAGCGGCGCTGTTCGACTTATTGCGACCGACTATTATGGTCCAACCGATGACAGTGAATCTGCCCGTATTCGCGCTTATGCATCTTTTGATCGCGAAGCTCTTGATCCGAATAGAGACACTTTCGCTCAGATTGGTGAGGGTTACTTCGCGATCCTGATCGATCAAGGTAAAGGCATGACGCCGTATCAAGGTATCACACCAATTGCTGGTGGCTCGCTTTCTAAGTGCGCCGAGACTTATTTCGCTCAGTCCGAACAAATCCCAACTCGTTTTGAACTCAGCTTTGGGACTTCGCAAATGCCAGGCCAGGACGCGCACTGGCGGGCTGGCGGCGTGATGCTTCAGCACATGCCCAAGGCATCCCCTTTTGCAAAAGGCGAAGAAGCTACGGGCGAAGCAGGTCTGCTAGCCGCCGCTGATCTCCTCGATGAGGACGAGGGCGAAAACTGGACCCGTGCGAATGTACTCCTTGATACTGTAGAGCAACTTGAACTGATCGGCCCGACGGTCCAGCCAACCGAGCTGTTGTTACGTCTCTTCCACGAAGAAATCCCGCGTGTTTTTGATGCACAACCGGTAAAATTCGGCTGCACTTGTTCCGAGGAAAGAGTTCGCGAGAGCCTTTCGATCTACTCGGCCAAGGATATTCGTCACATGACGACTGAAGAAGGCATTGTTACCGCCGATTGTCAGTTCTGTGGTTCTCACTACGAGTTCAATCCTGCTACTCTCGGATTTGAAGCAACCGAGAAGCCGGATGAACAAGCCTGATATCAGACAGATACTGCTGAGCGCCCTGGCAAAACGGGGCGACAGCTCTTCTGACTTTGATCTCAATCCTGGAATTCGTCTTCCAGAGTCTCGAACCCTTAGGCAAGCGGCTGTGCTCGTAGCATTTAACGAGTTCGATGGCTCGCTTGTTTTGACCAAGCGTTCTGCTCACCTCAAGCACCATCCGGGACAAATCGCATTCGCGGGTGGTCGCCGAGATGATACCGATGAGTGTATCGAAGCCACCGCACTGCGCGAAGCTCATGAGGAAATAGGCCTAGAGCCTTTGAACGTTGAGGTCTTGGGATGTCTCCCAACGCACGAGACCGTATCGAACTATCTTGCAACTCCGGTGGTGGCGCTTATCAAAGAACCATTCTCGTTCCGACCGGAGGCAGGCGAAGTTCAAGAAGCCTTCACCGTCCCCTTTGAACACGTCACTACTCCGAGCAATTTTCGGGTCGAAGGTCGCCGTTGGCAAGGTCAGAAACGGTTCTATTTCACAGTGCCCTATGGTCCTTATTATATTTGGGGTGCGACCGCGCTTATCCTTCGCCGCTTTGCTGAACGGATAGATCGATGACAAAAATCGTTGCGAATTGGATCGATTCACCGACCTCTCAAAAGATTTGCGCTTTGTTTGAAGATGCAGGCTTTGAAGCGTTTTTTGTGGGTGGATGTGTCCGCAATGCATTGCTCGGTGCGCCTGTCTCCGATCTCGATATCTCGACCTCTGCTAGGCCAGAGCAGGCTCTTGCTCTTGCAAAGTCGGCGGGCATTCGCGCCATACCAACGGGATTGGATCACGGAACGATCACTCTCATCGAAGATGGTATTCCTTTTGAGGTCACGACCTACCGTAAGGACGTAGAAACCGATGGTCGTCACGCGTTGGTCAAATTCTCAACTTCAATGAGAGAGGATGCGGAGCGCCGTGATTTCACGATGAACGCGCTCTACGCTGATGCAAGGGGCGTAGTTTTTGATCCGATTAACGGGTTACCCGATCTTCAAGCTGGTGTCGTTCGCTTCATTGGTGAACCAGAGGATCGGATTCGCGAGGATTATCTACGTATCCTGAGATTCTTTCGTTTCACGGCGTGGTACGGCAATGCCGATCTTGGTATCGATGCAGATGCGCTTGCTGCATGTGCCGAACACCAAGACGGCATTGAAGCCCTTTCGGCAGAACGAATTGGCAATGAAATGCGAAAGATTTTGGCGGCACCAGAGCCCGCGCCTGTTCTTGGTTCGATGGGCGCGTCGGGCGTACTTGCCAGGGTTCTTCCGGGAGCCGCACCTGTCACTCTTGCGATTTTAGTTCATCTTGAGGCGGGGATGCCCTCAGATCCTATGCTGCGCCTTGCTGCGCTGGGCGGTGAAGAAGCAAAGCAACGATTGCGACTAAGTAATGCCGAAGCAAAGCTCTATGAACTTTATCAGGAAGAAGCTGGAGGAACCAAAGGACCCGCCGAGTTAGCCTATCGATATGGGGTCGATACTGCGCGCGCTGTGATGATTTTGCGTTTTGCATCGCTTCAAAATCCATTGCCTCCATTGGAAGCGGATTTCGCAAAAGGCGCAGCGGCAGAGTTTCCAATCAAAGCCCAAGATCTAATGGACACGTTCCAAGGTGCAGCGCTTGGATCAAGACTTCGATTCCTTGAAGCTGCTTGGATCGAATCCGGCTTTTCGCTTTCCAAAGAAGGCCTACTCGCACTCTGACTGTTGCGAGCAGGTTTGGAGCTGGGGTAATGCAACCGCAGATCAAAGGAAGCCTGTCATGCAAGTCATAAAATCGCTCACCCATAATGCTCTTGGTCGGACCGAGGATGGCGAGCTCGTAGCACGCGTGCTCCCAGAAGAAGAAGTTGAAGTTCTCGAAGACGGCAGTGCCCGAATTCTGAAACCCTCGTTCGAGCGCGTTTCTCCGCCTTGTCGACACTTCAAGGCTTGCGGCGGTTGCGCACTTCAGCACGCTTCGGACAATTTCGTTGCATCTTGGAAGGCTTCGGTCGTTGAAAAGGCGCTTTCGGCTCAAGGAATTGAGTTCTCGCCGGAACGGGTGGAAACCTCTCCTGCCAATTCGCGTCGTCGGGCAAAATTCTCGGGCAAACGCACCAAGAAAGGTGCAATGGTCGGCTTCCACGCGCGCGGCTCGAGTACGATCGTCGAGACGCCAGAGTGCAAACTTCTTACACCTGAGCTCATCGCTCTTTTACCAACGCTTGAGGCGCTGACGGTCGCAGCCGCATCGCGTAAGGGAGAGGTTGATATCACGGTGACTCAGAGCGAGGTTGGTCCAGACATCCGCGTAGATACCGACAAGGAATTGACCGAAGCTATCCGCATCGAAATGGCCGAATTTGCCCGCGTCCATCAAATTGCTCGCCTGGTTTGGAAAGATGAACCCATCGTCACCATGACCCCGCCAGAACAGCGCTTTGGCGCTGCCCGTGTTGTACCACCACCAGGTTCATTCCTTCAGGCAACCAAAGCAGGAGAATCGGCACTTCAGCAGTTTGTTCTCGAAACTGTCGGCAAAGCATCAAGTGTTATCGATCTCTTTTCGGGTTGTGGGACTTTTGCGCTTCCGCTCGCAAAGAACGCCGAGGTGCACGCCGTTGAAGGCGTGCGCGAAATGCTCTCCGCGTTGGATCGCGGTTGGCGCGAGGCAGTCGGACTCAAACTCGTTACAACCGAAACACGCGACCTCTTCCGCCGTCCGCTTGAGCCGGATGAACTTGCCAAGTTCAAAGCAATTGTAATTGACCCGCCTCGTGCAGGTGCAGAGGCACAGATAGAAGCAATCACACGTTCTACCGTTCCAGTCATTGCTATGGTCTCATGTAATCCTCTGACCTTTGCGCGCGATGCAAAGTCATTGGTTGAGGCGGGGTGGAGCCTTGATCGTTTGATCGTTGTAGATCAATTCCGCTGGTCGTCTCACGTGGAAATTGCTGGTGCATTCACACGCGCGTGATCACGCTATCTCCAATAGATTGGTGTTTTGATTTGCTGTAGGAAGCCCAAAGGCAAACTGAGCAGTTCAAAAAATGAAACCTGTTAAACTCGTATTGGCAATTGTTGCTTTCCTCGGACTTGTTAGCTGTGGAAAGCCGTCAAAGTTCATCGCTTACAACGGTCCGGAAATCACAAGCATCGTGGTTCAGAAAGAGAATCGCCGCCTGTTTCTTTTAAGCGGCAACACGGTCGCGAAAGCCTATGACTTCGAGCTTGGCTTTACCCCGGTTGGGCACAAGCAGTTCGAAGGCGACGGAAAGACTCCCGAGGGGGTTTATCGCATTAGCCATCACAACGCGCGCTCGGCCTACCATCTTTCGATCGGCATTTCTTATCCGAATACGCGCGACGCAGAGTTTGCGCGTTCGCAGGGAAAGAAACCGGGCGGTGATATCTTTATTCACGGAACCCCGAAGAGCGAGCTTGGCAAGGACGATTGGACTGCTGGTTGCATCGCAGTGACCAACGAAGAGATCGAAGAGATTTATTCCATGGTAAAAGACGGCACGCCGATCTTTATCTATCCCTAGATAAAGATCAGAACTTTCCGGTGACGAGGGTCCACCAAATTTTTCCAGCGGCCTCTTGATACCAAGCAAAACCTAGAATGGTTGCGTTGCGGTCAAGAATGACGGCGCGAGTGTCTTCTTGCTCTAGCCAAGCAGCAAGGGTCTCCATCTCGGTTTCGTAGGTCTCCGAGATGTTCTCTCCCAAGATCGTCCCCGAAAACCCAACCCGCCGAGCGCGGTCAAGCGGCGACGAGCCGTCTGAGCCGAAATGCCAAGGGCGGTTTTGGAGCGCCATATCACGCGAATGTGTCGCTGCCGCTGCGTTCAGGCCTGAATCAAACTGAAGTGGCGTTGCTCCCGCGACCTTACGGAGAGTGTTGATTCCATCCAGCATCCGGTACTGAATGTCGGCCTCCATGTCGGGTTTGATCCGATAAACCTGTGGAAGTGGGTTGCCATCAGGTCCGATCCGACCTTTGGGCGCAGGCGCACAGGCAGCCGCTGCGAAAAGACCAGACATGATAAAAAAAGTGCGACGATTCATGGATCAAACCTCGATAAGTTGGCGACTGAATATCGGGAACATTTGCGTTGCGCAAATGGGCATAGGCGGAGAATGGACCATCTGACGCTTGTTTGAATTGCGGTAATATCCACAGGCAAGTAAATAACGCTTAAATTTACGGAAAACTCCGGAGCAGTTAGGTGTCAAAAATCGTTTCCCCAAATCTTAATCGCAGAATGTTCGTCGCCGCAGCCGCAGCTTCGGTTGGGACGGGTGCTTTTGCGCAAGCCAATAACTCGACTGAAATTGAAGGCGAGATTTCTCAATCCACACGTCGGAATATTTCAAGCTTCCGTTCGCTTGACTGGCATCCGCATTTCGACTCACTGAAAAACGGCGCAATCCTCGTCGATATTCAAAGCCGCGCTCTGCATTTCTGGTCCGAGGACGAATCGACCTACCGTCTTTTCCCGACCAGCGTGCCGCTCACGGGCGATCTTACACGCTTGGGTCGAACCGAGATCGTGCGCAAAGTGGTTGGCCCTGAATGGCGCCCGACGCCATCTATGCGAGAACGAAATCCAGAATGGCCCGAGTATATCGGACCTGGTCCAGAAAATCCGCTTGGCACCCATGCGTTGTATTTGTCGTGGCAGTACTACCGAATCCACGGCACGCATGACACGAGAAAAATTGGGCGCCGTTCATCGAATGGATGTGTCGGTTTGTACAACGAGCACATCGCCCAACTCTTTGAATTGACCAAAGTTGGCACTCAAGTGTTGCTTATTTAACCACATCTGTGCAGATATTTACGCGCTCAACTCTCAATTTCTTTGCAAAGCGTTAGATTTGTAGGTTAGTGGGGGTCACGAGGTAAGTCTTGGTGCCTACGGCTGTCCTCAACATAATGCCGTGGGCGAATACTGGAGAAATGTTATGAAAAAGCTCGCAATCGCTGCTGTACTCGCTGGTCTCGCATCCACCGCTTTCGCTGGTGGCATGGCTGCACCGGTAGTTGAAATGGCCCCCGTTGTTGTAGAAGAAGCTGCAAGCTCTTCTTCGGCTGGCCTGATCATCCCGCTGATCCTGCTCGCTATCCTCGCTGCTACCAAGCTGCGCTAATAGCTAGCGATCGTCAGATCGTTAAAGGGCAGCGCCTTGCGCTGCCCTTTTTCTTTTGCGGAACGTTTTCGGGAAAAAAAGGCCAGATTAAATCCAGCCTTCAATGTTCTTCTTGATGAGATTCGTGAGCGCGGAAATATGCGCTGGATCATCGTTCAAACACGGAATGTAGGTAAAGCTTTCGCCGCCAGCGTGGATGAAGCTCTCTTTAATCTCTTCATTGATCTCTTCGAGCGTTTCGATGCAGTCGGCCGAAAATGCAGGCGCACAAACTGCGATGTTTTTGATTCCTTTTTCTGCCAAGCGCGCAACTTCTTCGACAGTGTAAGGCTTGAGCCACTCTTCAGGACCAAACTTCGACTGGAAGGTTGAAGTGATCTGCGTGTCTTTCCAACCGAGCCGCTCTTTCAAGAGTCTCGTCGTTTTTACGCACTGGCAGTGATAAGGATCACCCTCCATCAAGTAGCGCTTGGGCAATCCGTGGTAGGAACAAACCAATAGATCAGGTTTGGTTTCAGTAGCTGCATAAGCGCGTTCGACCGATTGCGCGAGCGCATCAATATAAGCAGCGTCTTCGAAATAAGGTTCAACCACACGAACGATGGGTTGCCACTTTTCGTCCATGAGTGCGCGAAAGAACTGGTCCACAGCGGTTGCAGAGGTCGCTCCGGCGTAATGCGGATAGAGCGGGAAGAAGAGGATCTTGGTGCATCCAGCTTCGACCATTTCACGGACCTTGGACTGCGTGGATGGGTTTCCATATCGCATGCAGTAATCAACAAGGACTTCGCCGCCAAAGGCTTCGTCAATTTGTGCCCGAATAGCGCGCGTTTGGTCTTTGGTGATCGTCAAAAGTGGGCTTTCGTTCGCTTCGTTGTTCCAGATTGAACGATAAGCCGCGCCCGACCGAAATGGGCGGCTCGTTAGGATGATGAGCTGAAGCAGCGGCTGCCAAAGCCATGGCGAATAATCGACGACTCGACGGTCCGAAAGAAACTCGCTCAGATAGCGTCGCATCGACCAATAATCCGTGCCGTCAGGTGTGCCGAGGTTGGCAATCAGGACGCCAATCTTGCTTGGCTTGACGGCGGGATGATCTTTGGGTGCGTGTGCTGGGCAAACTGCAGGCGCGCCAGTGAGCTGAAAGTCTTTCATTTGATAGTCCGATCCCTGTTTAGACACGACACATAACGCGGGCCGCAAGTTGGTCAAATCTAACCTAGTCTATTTTCTTCTCAACTGCTCCAAGCGCGTCAGCGAGTCGCGCCTGCGCTGATCCGGGACGCAAAGGCTTTTGCTGGCTTTCATCGGGCGACCAGCCGGTAAGGAAGATCACCTCGAAAGTTGCCTCAAGTCGCCCATCTTTTCCGGTAAAGGACTGCTCGTAGACAGCTGCTGCCTTCGCCAAAAGCATTCTTGATAATGTACCTTTTTGCCTCTGCATAAGGGCATTCGTTTCACCCATATTCCGCAGGTCACGAAATAAGGTGAAGATGTCGCCATAGCTCACATTAAGCGGAAGAGCGTCCGCAACTGGGAGAGCAAAACTAGCCCGCTGAAGAAGTCCGCCGAGATCTCTAATTTCAGCCATTGGTGCTATACGGGGCGAAAGACCGCCCAAGACAGCGATTTCGGCCTCTGCGAGCGAGCTGCGCAGTTCGTTGAGCGTATTGCCGCCAAAGAGCATCGCCAGCAGCATCCCATCTGGCTTCAAAGCACGGCGGCACTGCACCAGTTGCCCAACAAGGTCATTCGCCCAGTGCATCGCCATCGCATGAACCACAAGGTCATATGTAGCCGGTTCGAGCGCTAGAACGTCATCGTCTGCGAAGTGGTCTGCGTCCGGAAAGTGAGTTCGCCAATAATCTGGAAACCCACTGACAATCGCCATTCTTGTAAATGGCCTGTTAACCTCTTCGAGCCTTTCATGCATCTCATCTGCGACTTGATCGAAGATAAAGGTCTCTAACCCCTTCGCGACACGTGCGCGATGCAGAAGGAGAGCGTTTCTATCGGTGAGCTTTGGCGGAGTGTTCATAGAGCGACCAAATAGGGAAACATGAGACTTTTGCAAAGTGCCGTTCGATGGATCTATCCCGCTGAATGTAGCGGCTGCCATGAACTCTTGGCAGAGGAATTTGGCTTTTGTGGTAAATGTTGGAGCGAACTTGGAGTGATCATGGGTTTGGTCTGTGATCTATGCGGAGCGCCACTGGAAGGTCATTCTGATGACCGACACGAGAAATGTGATGCTTGCATCTCACATCTGCGCCCTTGGAGGAGAGGTGTCTCGGCGTTGCGATATGGCGGTAAGACCCGCAACCTCATCCTCGCATTCAAATACGGGGACCGAATTGAAATCGCGCGGTCATTCGGAGGCTTGCTCGAGCGTAAACTTTCAGAATTAGAAGTTGTCGATCCGCTGCTCATTCCTATTCCGCTCTTTTGGAGACGTCGCTTGTCACGCCGTTACAATCAAGCAGCACTGCTCACCCAAGAACTTGGAAGGAGGAGTGGTAATGACTTTCTTTTGGATGCACTTGTGCGGACAAAAGCCACGCCAATTCTCAAGGCTATGAGCGACTCAGATCGCTTTGATGCGCTTTGCGACGCAATTGAAGTTAGGGCCAGCGATGTTCCGCGTGTGACAGGTCGCTCTGTTGTCCTTGTTGATGATGTTTTTACGTCGGGAGCGACATTGACAAGTGCGACGAATGCCCTTTTGTCTGTCGGCGTCAAAGAAGTTTATGTCTTGGCTCTGGCTCGCGCGGTTAAGAATGCATAGGTTCCACT